>JBCDCL010000209.1:0-5889 GCA_039182175.1 Planctomycetota bacterium | reverse complement strand
CGCTCCCCTTCGACCGTTGCGATTGGTTTGCCGGTCACCTTTTCCACGCAGTCGATCACCTCGCGGACGCTGGCGCCGCGGCCCGTTCCAAGATTGAGCTTGATGGCGGTCCGCGGTTCTAGCTTTTCGAGCGCCATCAAATGCGCTTTCGCCAAGTCGTCGACGTGAATGTAGTCGCGAATGCAGGTCCCGTCGAGCGTGGGATAGTCTGTCCCGAAAATCGTAATGTGCTCGCGTTTGCCAAGCGCGACGTCAATCACCAGCGGAATGAGGTGCGTTTCCGGATTGTGATCTTCGCCGATCGATCCATCGCTGGCGGCGCCCGATGCGTTGAAGTACCGCAGCGCGGCGTAGCCCAGGTCGTAAGCGTGCCGGTAGTCTTCCAGGGCATGCTCGATTACGAGCTTGGTAAATCCGTACGGATTGATCGGATTTTGGGAATGGTCTTCCGGGATTGGCACTGTTTGCGGAATGCCATACGTCGCGCACGTACTGGAGAAGACGATCTTGCTCACACCGCAGTCTCGCATCGCATCGAGCAACGAGAGCGTACCAACGACGTTGTTTTGATAATACTTGGCGGGGTTGGTGACTGACTCACCGACGAATGCGTAGGCGGCAAAATGCATCACCGCTTCGATGGCGTGCTCTTTCATCGTGGAACGGAGCAAATCGCCATCAAGCAAATCGCCTTCGATCAGTCGGTCCGCGTCGACGGCGCCACGGTGGCCATAAACCAGATTATCGAAGACCCAGACGTTGTGGCCATTTGCCACCAAGTGTTTCACCGCATGCGAACCGACGTATCCGGCGCCGCCGGTGACCAAGATATTCATCGCGTTGCTCGTGAAGGAGATGCGACTCGAAACATGCGTTTACCTACCTTCAGGCTAAACCGGTACCGGTCGCCTCACAATGGTCACACTCTTGGCAGCTACGTCGCATGTCACCCACTGAAGTAGACGTAAGCCGCCACAATCAGGCCGAGGACCACGCAGGATGTGACGACGTCGATCGTGCCCCAGCTTGCTCGACTCTCGGCTTTATGCTCTTCGGTCAGCGATCCGTACGTCAGCCCGCTGATTTGCTCCGCATCGGGCGCCCGGGTGGCGAGGCTCACCACGACCATTACCGCGGCACTGATGGCGGTGATCAGTAGGCTGAAGTATTGGAAGTAGATCTTGCTGACGATCCAAAAGAAGCCGCCCGACTCGTAGGCGAAGCCATCGCCGACGACCGTCGGAACGGTGTCGATTGCTAAACGGAACAGCCCCACCGCGAAACCAACCAGCAAGGCCGCCAAGCAGCCGGCGCCATTGGCTCGCTTCCAAAACACCCCTAGGAAGAAAACGACGAAGATCGGCGGCGCGAGGTAGCCCTGCACGCTTTGGAGGAAATCGTAGAGGCCCTTCGGAGCGTTCTTGATGATAGGAATCCACAACAGACCGATGATCACTGCTGCCAGAGTGGCATAACGGCCGATCTGTACTAGCCGTGCTTCGCTGGTCTCGGGAAAGCGTTTCTTGAAGATGTCGATCGTGACGAGCGTGCTGGATGCGTTGAAGACGCCGGCCAGCGAACTCATCAATGCGGACAGCAAGCCAGCGACAACCAAGCCGCGGATGCCAACAGGCAGCACGGTTTGAACCATCAACGGAAAGGCGCCTTGAGCTGCCGCACGATTGACGTTCCCTTTGGCGTCGACCAGCACGTCTAGCTGCTCATAGGTTCCGGCCTTCGCCAATGCGAAGCAGATCATGCCAGGGATGATGAAGATGAATACCGGCAACAGCTTGAGGAAGGCGGCAAAAATCGTCCCCCGGCGAGCTTCGGTTTCGTTCTCGGCGCCGAGCGCCCGCTGGACGATGTACTGGTCCGTACACCAGTACCACAGGCCGATGATGGGTGCGCAGAACAGCATGCCGAACCAGGGATAGTCGGTATTGAAGTACCAGGCTTGTCGGGTAACTTCGCCTGCTTCGTTCTCTTCGACCACGGGCGCCCACTCCACGGCCATCCCCTCGGGCACCATCGGCTTCCAGAGGTTGAACATCTCGGGCCCCAGGGCTTCACGCATGGCTCCCCAGCCGCCGAGTGCTTGCAAGCCGAAGTAGGTAACCAGTGCCGAGCCCGCGACCAGCACCACCGTCTGCAAAGTCTCCGTGTAGGCCACCGCACGGAAACCACCGAGAATGGTGTAGGCGCCCGTAAAGCCAAGCACCAACAGAGAGCCGCACCAGAAAGCATCAAGCGGCCCCAATTGCACCTCGGGTAGCACGGCAGCAAACACCGTTCCGCCGGCGTAGATGCCAACGGCAATTTTTGTCACCACGTAAGCGACCAGCGAAATGATGCTGAGCGTATACCGGGCGGCCGAGGAGTAACGACGTTCCAGAAACTCGGGCATCGTAAAGACTTTGGCCCGCGTGTAGAACGGCACCAGCACCCAACCGAGCACCAACAGACACCACGCGTGTAATTCGTAGTGGGCAAGTGCTACGCCATCGGTCGCGCCACTACCGGCGAGACCAACCAAGTGCTCTGAACCGATGTTCGATGCGAAAATCGACGCCCCAACGACAAACCAACCCAAGCTGTGGCCGGCCAAGAAGTAGTCTTCCGAGGTGTTATTGCGTTTGCGTACCGCCCACATCGAAAGGCCGACCAACAAGCCGAAGTAGCCAGCGATGACGATCCAGTCCAGTGATTGCATCCGCGGTTTCCGAGAAGAGTGTCAGGAAGAGTCGGGAACGAAGTGCGTATAAGATGCGCGAAGGTGCGGCAAAACGCTAGCCTCGTTGCTAGCGGAGGGCGAATGCGTCCACAACCTCACGATCCGGCTAGGGGATCTGTCGCAGAATCGCCTACTTCTCGGGCCGTAAGAGCGGGAAGAGAATCACGTCGCGAATTGATTGCGAGCCGGTGAGCAGCATGACGAGCCGATCGATCCCAATGCCCAGCCCCCCCGCAGGCGGCATGCCGTGACGCAGGGCGCGGAGGAAATCGTCGTCCATCTTGGCCATCGAATCCTCTTCACTCAGACCGGCAAGTTGGCTCTTGAATAGCTCTTCCTGCAGGTCAGGATCATTCAGTTCGGTGTAGGCGTTCGCGATCTCCATTCCCTGGATAAACAACTCAAAACGCTCAGCGACAGCCGGATTGTCTCGCTTTCGCTTAGTAAGCGGACAGATGCTGGCTGGGTAGTCGGTGACGAAGATTGGCCCCATCAGGGCGTCTTCGACCTTTTCTTCAAACACTTCGTTTTTGATGACGTCTGGATGACGGCCATCGACATCAAAGCCGATTTGTTTGGCAAGCTTTGCGACGGCGCCTTCGTCGCTGGGATCAACGCCCGCGTGGTCTTCGAATAGCTCGTCGTACGTCTTGCGTAGGAAGGGGGGTGAAAAGTCGACGGTCGCGTCGCCCCACGGCAGCGAAAAGTCGACTTCCGAAGAATCCGAAATCGCCCGAATCGCATCGCAAATTACCGCTTCGGTTAGGTCCATCATCGATTCGTAGTTGCCGTACGCCTGATAGACCTCCAGCATCGTGAACTCGGGATTGTGTTTAGGACTGATCCCCTCATTGCGGTAGACACGTCCAAGTTCGTAAACGCGTTCGATACCACCCACCATCAACCGCTTCAGATGCAACTCAAGCGCAATACGCAGGAACAACGGAATGTCCAAGGCGTTGTGGTGCGTATTGAAAGGCCGAGCTGCAGCGCCGCCGGCGATGGAGTGGAGCGTCGGTCCTTCGACTTCGACGAATCCTCGGCTGGCAAGCGTCGCGCGTACCGACGAAACAATCTTCGATCGATTCAGGAAACGCGACATGACGCCGTCGTTGTACGCGAGGTCGACGTACCGCATCCGCTGCCGCAGCTCGGGATCAGTTAGGCCGTGGTGCTTCTCGGGGGGCGGGTCGAGGCTTTTGGTCAGAAAATGGACCTGCTCGGCCGCGATGGATAGTTCGCCCGTATTGGTGTAGGTGAGCGTACCATCGACTGCGATTAGGTCCCCTAGATCGAGCTTATCGACCAAAGCCCAGCTCTCGCCGACCTGCTTCTGTCCAACCATCAGCTGCAGATCGCCAGTCATGTCGCGTACGTCGATAAAGTGCAGCTTGCCCTTGTTACGGTGCAGAACGATCCGTCCGGCGACGCGGAATTTAGGTCCGACGACTTCGCCCCGCTGGCCGTCGTGCTCAGCGTTGCGATCTGCTTTCCACTGACGAAAGTTGAAGTCATCCGGTTGGTTATCAAAGTCGGGCAGGTCGATCTTCGTGCCGTCATCAAATTGGTAGCGGATGTCGCTGGCGTGGGCACGCACGTCGGCAATCAGCGTATGGCCGTCGAGCCGGTGTCCCCACGGGTCGACCCCCATTTCGATTAGGGCGTTGAGCTTTTCGCGGCGAGCAACGGTTGGGTCGGTGCTATCGGCGCCGCTATCGGGTGTAGTCTGCGAGGAGTCTGCCATTACTGCCAAACGGATGAAGTTGCGGGTGGTCGCGACTTGGCATTTCCTAGCCGCGGCGTTGTGACGCAGGAAGAAAGTGTGCGATCGAGGGCCGCATTCTGGCTTTCCTACCGCTCAGTGGTCAACGGCGGCAAGAATCCCAGCATGCGGTTACGATGATGCAGAGGACCAAGACAGATCGGTCTTTCCCTGGTTTCTAGGGCTGCCTAGCATTCGTCAGGGGCTTGCCGACTCTGGTGCGATTCTTAATGGGTTCCGCCGATCACGAACGAAACGAGGCGTGCATGTATCGTTGGCTTCGGAGGATAGCGATCAACCTGGGACTGATGTTCGCGGGGGCGGCAATCGCTTTGTTCTTTCTCTATCGGGCAGCCACGGCCCCGGTGCCCGAATACCAGGCAGTTCTCGAGAAAACCCAACAGCAGCTTGATAGTGGCGAACTTGAAGCGAGTCGCCAGGAACTGGAAAGTCAGATTGCTGCCGTCTACAGCGATGCGGCCGAGCCAGTGGGTGAGGACGACGAAAATCGTTGGGAAACGATCGTTACCGACCAGCAAGTAAATAGCTGGTTGGCAACGCAATTGGCTGTGGACTTCCCCGAACTTGCCGAACAAGGGTTGTTTGAACCACGCGTTCTCATGCAGGGCGGGGCTGTCATCATCGCCGTGCGGGCAGAGACCACGGGAATCAATGCGGTGGTGTCGCTCGTAGTTCGCCCCTTTATCGCGGAAGATGGCTGGCTCGCCTTGGAGTTGGCGTCGGCCAAGATAGGCTCGGCGCCTTTGCCGACGGCGCATATTCTCGACCAGTTAGATGGTGCTCTCGGTGATGGAGGCCTGCCTGGACGTTGGGGGCGGAACGACGGTAGACCTGTGCTGCTCGTCGACTTTCAAGAGCAAGCCTCGTCGCCGGAGTACATTCGCTCGCTCGAAGCAGTCGAAGTTCGCGACGGCGAAGTCTACATCGTCGGCCAAACCAAAAGCCGGCCTTCTCGAGTCGCTACGCTCGCCAATCGTCCCTCAGGGGACGAACCTATACTCACCGAGCCGGGTCTGTAGTGCGATCGTCTGAGGCACCTCAGCTCTACTATGCTGGCTGGGTCTCTCCGCGGGCACGCCTCTGCCTAGAGAGCCGGTCGGTAGCTACAATGCAATCCTGCCGGGTCCGGGAGGATCGGCCGCTGGCACACCGACCTTGCTGGCAAGTTTCGCACGCATTCTTCAATCGCTTCGCCATCTATGTCTCGACAAGTCTATATCAGCGGCAAACTGGTTCCCTCGGACGAGGCGAAAGTCAGCGTCTTTGACCATGGACTTCTCTATGGCGACGGCGGTTGTCACCTCAACTAACCCTTCCCCACCCATCTTTACATCGCGGTTGCCAACGTTGTGGTTTTCCCAACCATCTGGAT
>JBCDCL010000208.1:0-5891 GCA_039182175.1 Planctomycetota bacterium | reverse complement strand
GCTGCCAAACCGATAGATCGTGGTGACTGCGGGCATCGCTCGGCATGACAGTTTCTCTCTCGCAGATTCGCTACGCTGCCTATCCTCTAACATCTAATCTCTGCCATCTTCTCAGCCCAGCATCTCGTTTATCTTTTCAACAATCTCGCCGACGGCGAACGGTTTGCCTTGCACTTTGTTCAGGCCGACGATGTCTACCAAGTACTTGTCTCGCAGGATCATTCGCAGTTGGCCGAGGTTCAGTTCGGGGACCAGCACCTGCTTGAAGCGACTGATGATGTCGCCCAGATCCTTGGGTAGCGGGTTGATGTAGCGGAGCTGGACATGGCTCACCTTTTTGCCGGCCGCCTGGGCTTGGTGAACTGCCGTCGCACAGGCGCCGTACGGCCCCCCCCAACTGATCACCAGCAGGTCGCCACTGTCGGGGCCATCGATCTTTTGCGGCGGCAGGCTATCAGCAACCAACTCCACCTTGCGGGCCCGCGTCTCGATCATGTGCTGGTGATTGCTCGGATCGTAGCTGACGTTGCCTGTGGTGTCGGCTTTCTCCAGGCCACCGATGCGGTGCTCCAAAGTCGGTGTGCCGGGCACCGCCCAAGGACGCGCAAGTTTGCCGTTACGCCCGTAGGGTGAAAATTTTTCATCGCCTGATAACGGCTCTGGATGCTTAACGCGAGTTGGCTTTAGTTCAGAGATTTCGGGCACTCGCCATGGTTCGCTACCGTTGGCAATGTAACCGTCGGTTAGCAGCAGCACTGGGGTCATGTGCTCCACAGCGATACGCCACGCTTCTTGGGCGACATCGAAGCAGTCCGATGGGCTGCTGGCCGAGATCACCGGCATCGGGCATTCGCCGTTGCGGCCGAACATAGCTTGGTAGAGGTCCGACTGCTCCGTTTTGGTTGGCAGGCCGGTTGATGGGCCGCCCCGCTGCACACTGATGATGATCATCGGCAGCTCGGTCATGACGGCCAAGCCCATGCCTTCGCCCTTGAGTGCAATGCCCGGCCCGCTGCTGGCGGTGATGGCCATCTCGCCGGCGAACGCCGCGCCGATGGTGCTGGTCATTGCGGCGATCTCGTCCTCGGCTTGAAACGTTAGCACGTCGAAGTTTTTATGCTTGGCAAGCTCGTGCAAAATATCGCTAGCAGGCGTGATCGGGTAAGCGCCCAAGAACAGTCGCTTGTGCGACAGCCGGGCCGCGGTCAGCAGGCCCCACGCCAGAGCGGTGTTGCCCATAATGTTGCGGTAAGTGCCCGGAGGCAGTTCGGCCTTCGCCACGTGGTACTGCGTGGGCAACGCTTCGAGCGTATCACCAAAGTTGAACCCTGCCTTCAACGCGGCGGTGTTGGCCTGAGCAACCTCGGGCTTCTTGCCAAACTTGGCGTCGATGAACCGCATCGTCGGTTCGAGCGAGCGGTCGTAGATGTAGAAGACCAAACCCATCGCAAAAAAGTTGCGGCAGCGGTCGGCTTCTTTCTGGCTCAGCCCCAGCCCGGCGACAGCGTCGCGGGTCATCTGGGTCATGTTCACTTTGAGCAGCTTGTAGGTATCGTCTAAGCTGCCATTCTCGAGCGGATTCTCGTCGTAGCCGGCTTGTTCGAGGCCTTTGCTATCGAATGCCTCGGTGTTGCAGACCAAGATGCCGCCCGGACGCAAGTCTTCTAGGTTGGTGACCAGTGCCGCGGGATTCATGGCGATCAAGGCGTCGACCGTATCGCCCGGCGTGAAAATCTCTTTGCTGGAGAAATGAATCTGGAAGCCCGAGACACCCGCCTTGGTTCCGCGTGGCGCCCGAATTTCCGCGGGGAAGTCGGGAAACGTCGCGACGTCGTTACCGGCTAGTGCCGATGTGTTGGTGAACTGCGTGCCAGCCAGCTGCATGCCGTCGCCAGAGTCGCCACAAAAGCGAACGGTGGCTTCATCGACGTCTTGAATTTGCTTCTCTGCTACGGTCGCCATGTCGGTATCAAATACGGTATGCGGAAGACGGAACGGTGTTCAAACGGTGCTAGGAAGCATGCGAGCTTGAGAGGAATTGTAGGATCGCCAGCGGGCATCGACTGCGCGTCATTCCGCAGCCATCAATCCGAATTCCGCAATATTTCAAGCTCCCTCACGATCGCCGTGCAGCCGGGTTGGATGCGGTGGCAGGTTGTAAATCGTTTCTGGGAAGTGATCGACCAAGTAGTGGACGATGCCCGGCGCCCCGACCACACCGCTTGGCCGGCCCTCGTTGTCGACGATCGGCAAGTGCCGGTAGCCGCCACTGGCCATCATTTCGATTGCTCGGCCGACTGTATCCGTCGAAGCCACGTTCACGGTGTCGGCCGTCATGACGTCACGGATTGGCGCCGAGAGGTCGTCGCTGCTCGCCATGATGCGGAGTGCGTCACGCTCGGTGAAGATGCCGACCAGTTGGTCGCCCTCGCACACGAGCACTGCGCCCGTCTTTTGAGCACGGAGCAGCCGCAGCGCGTCAGCAACGCTTGTCTCCGGCGTCGTCGCCAGCGGCTCGTCGGGGTAAGCCGAGCCAACGGTTTCACTCTGCAGACTGAGCTGAAAATCCACGGGGCATCAAAATCGCAATCCGCAAGAATGGGTTGGCTGAAGGGCGGGACGTCGGATCCAACAAGGATCGAGCGACGCGGATTCGTCCGAGGCACAGCTATTCGTGCGGGGCAGGCAGGGCTGAGCGGGTCAGCTTTAAGGGACTCGCTACGGGATCGCTACAGGGTCGTAAACTCGCCAATACCGGGAGTTTACCACGCGGCAAAACTTCCTAAAACCGGAGCCGTGGCGAAATTCGGCCAAATCGCCCCCACTTTCTGCGGCTCCTCGCCACGGCGGCTCCCGCGGGGCGTTAGTCGGGCTGCGGGCCGTAGAATTTGGTCAGGTCGATGCCGCCGCGTTGCTCCTCTTCGATCAGCTTCATCCGCTTCTCAAGTTGCTCCACTCGGCGGGCCATCTGCGGGAGCAGAGCTTCTTCCTCGTCTACCTGCTCCGGTCGCGGTGGCGCCGGGTAGCCCAACTGGCGATGGAGCGAGCTAAACAGAATCAACGGGTCTTTCCGCCGGTTTGCCAAGGCGACGCGGCCTTCTCGCTCGCCAAACAGGACGCTGGCGCCAGACTCTTTTGAGACTTCTTGCGAATCCTCTCGCCTGCCGCCCTTCGCTTTCCGCCGAAGATAATGCTCGCTATGCACGAAGATCAAATCTGCCAGATCGACCATGCCCACCTTCCGCCGTAGCTGCAAAATCCACTCCCGCCACGCCTCGTCGAATGCTTTGTCCTCGGCCATCGCCGTGAGGCCGCGATCGTAGCTCAGCCGATTGCGACAAAGGGACTCGAATTGGAAGAGAAACAGCCCCTGACGGCTCGGCGTAGCGGCCCCATAGGCGAGGGCCGCATCGCCAACCGGTCCGGCCCGGTACTCGGCGTCTCGCCGGAGGATTTCAAGCCCGATTCGCAGGTCAAAACGGCCCCGCTCGTCCTCAGCAGCCGCCATCAGATAGGACTGCAGCGGTGTAAAATAATGCGGCAAATGGGCCATCGCCGTGCCCATCACGCCAGCGTGGCGTAGCTCCGATAGCAAGAAGTCGATCGCCATCGGCAGCTTGGTTGTCGCCAGGATTTCCTCGCGGACACTCTGCAAAACCTCCTGCATCGGCACATTCTCCCGCAATCGCTCGGAGAGCGACCGGAAGAAATGAGCCTGCTCGACGTACTCTTCGCGGCCGAGCGGGGCGACAGGATTCTCTGGCACAGTCATGCGGAGGCTCGTTGCTGCGGCGTGGGCTGCCTACAATCAAGCGTATTAAAGCACGCCGACGGCCTGTGCAGAACAGCTAGCGTCGGCCCCCACTTCACCCCATGATTTCTCCATGGCCAGCCGCTTTTCCACGATCGAAACTGCTGTCGAAGCCATCCAGCAGGGCAAGGTGATCATCGTCGTCGACGCGGAAGACCGCGAAAACGAAGGCGATTTCATCTGTGCCGCTGAGAAGGTGACGCCCGAAACGGTCAACTTTATGATCACTCACGGCCGAGGCCAGCTGTGCATGCCGCTGCTGCCGGAAGTGAGCGATCGACTTGGCCTCGCGCCGATGGTGGATGACAACACGGCGCCACTCGGCACCAACTACACCGTGCCGGTGGACCATCATTCGTGTCGCACCGGCATCACCGCCGGTGAACGCGCCACTACCATCCGGGCGTTGTGCGACCCCAAGAGCGAACCGAGCGACTTCGTTCGCCCCGGCCATTTGTTCCCGCTCGTTGCCAAAGAAGGGGGCGTCTTGCGACGCGCCGGCCATACCGAGGCGGCAGTCGACTTGGCCCGCATGGCAGGCCTCACCCCCGCCGGCTGCATTTGCGAAATCTTGGCCGAGAGCGGCGACCGAGCAACTCGTGATCAGTTGATCACGCTTTCCAAGCAATTCGATCTGCCGATCATTTCGATCGAGCAACTCATTGCCCATCGCCGGGTGGGCGAAAAACTCGTTTATCGCCAAGCTGAAGCCAAGCTACCCACGAAGTATGGCCTCGGCCGGCTGATTGCTTACGGCGTGAAGTACGAATCGCAGGAGCCGATCGTCTACGTCATTGGCGACCCAACGGCTGTCGCCGAGCCGCTGGTCCGCTTGCACTCGTCGTGCTTCACGGGCGATTTACTGGAGTCGCTCCGCTGCGACTGTGGCGACCAACTGCATATGGCACTCGACATGATTAGCCGCGAAGGCGCCGGTGTGCTGGTCTACTTGCCCCAAGAAGGCCGCGGCATTGGTCTGGTCGAAAAGATCAAAGCCTACAACCTGCAGGACGAGGGGCTCGACACTGTGGAGGCAAACGTCGCCCTCGGTTTCCAGGCAGACTCACGTGACTATGGCGTCGGCATCCAGTTGCTCAAAGACTTGGGCCTTCGCAAGATTCGCTTGCTAACGAACAACCCCAAGAAGACTGACGCCTTCGTGTATGGCGGCTACGACCTGGAAGTAGTCGACCAGATTCCAATCGTCCCACCCATTAACGAGCACAACGCCGCCTACATGGCGACCAAGCGGGACAAGATGGGGCACGAGTTACCTGACGATTGATTGTCAATCTCGCCCGCTGGCTTAAGCCTTCTCTGCGGCCAGCGTGCGGTGGACAAACTGCACGCAGATGCTGCCTTCACCCACGGCGCTGGCGACACGTTTGACGCTCGTTGCCCGCACGTCGCCAATCGCGAAGACGCCCGGCAGGGTTGTCTCGAACGGTTCGGGGGCTCGCTCCAGCGGCCATTCATCCGAATCGGCGACCGGCTGGCCCGTGCAGACAAAGCCTTTTTCGTCTTGCAGAACACAGTCGCCCAGCCACTTGGTGTTGGGCACAGCGCCGATCATCGTAAAGACGTGGCAAATCGGGTGCGTGCTCTCCTCGCCCGTTTCTCGGTTTCGCCACGTGACGTGCTGTAGCGAGTCGTCCCCGTCGAGGCGGACGATCGCGGTCTGACAGTGCAGTGTGATTGAGTCCGAGGCGTCGATGCGGCGGATTAGGTATTCCGACATGCTGGCGGCTAGCCCTTCGCCCCGCACCAGCATATGCACATGTTTGGCACGTCCCGCAAGGTAAACGGCCGCTTGGCCTGCGGAGTTGCCTCCGCCGACGACGATCACTTCTTCGCCGTGGCAAAGCCCGGCCTCGATCGCTGTCGCCGCATAGTGAATGCCGCGGCCTTCGAACTTCTCGTAGTTCTCCAAGTCGAGCGTTCGATACGTGGCGCCGCTGGCGATCACGATCGAGCGACAAGAAATCGGCGTATGCTCAGCCAACTTCAGTTGGTACGGCGGCCGCGTCCCCTCGATGCTTTGCACGTCCATCGGCAGGGCAAGCGTGGCGCCAAACTTCTG
>JBCDCL010000207.1:0-5909 GCA_039182175.1 Planctomycetota bacterium | reverse complement strand
GCCCTGGCGACACGCATCCTCGACCGCTCGCTTACCTTCCATCACATCGCACTCGATGTCCTCGGCGCCCACCAAGTGGTGCAGTCGAACCTGATGGAAGACTTCGAGCGAGCGCGATTCAACGAAGCGACTGGCGAAATGCGGAAGATCGCCCTGCTAGCACGATTCTATGAAGCGCTGGCAAGCCCGCTGACGGAATTGCTCGGCATGGGCATGCTTTGCACCGGTCTGATGACGTCGTCCTATCTGGTCATCAATCAAGAGACGACCATTTTCGGCATCACCATGACGGCGGCGCCGCTGAGCGTCTCCGCGGTGACGGTCTTTTTGGGCATGCTGATCGGCGCGGCCGATCCGCTGCGTAAACTGTCCCGAGTGGTCAGCGGCATTAACAGCGGGATGGCGGCAGCGAATATCCTCTACCCTTTGCTCGAACTCGATCCAGCGATCGCCGATCCCGAGTCCCCCCGCGCGAGACCGACACCATTCAAGAAGCTCGAGCTGCGAGATGTCTCCTTCAGCTACGACGGCGTCAATCAGGTCATTCGCAACGCCGATCTCGTGATCGAGGCGGGCGAACGACTGGCCATTGTTGGCCACAACGGTTCGGGAAAAAGCACCCTCGTGGGTCTGTTCTGCCGATTCTACGATCCGCAGCAAGGTGACATTCTAGTTAACGGTTGTACGATGCGGCTGTTCAATGTCGAGGATGTCCGTTCGCTGTTCGCGGTCGTTTCGCAGAAGACAGAACTCTTCAATGAAACGGTCCTGCACAACATTCGCTACGGCAGATGGGATGCTAGCGAAGAAGAGGTCATCGAGGCGGCGAAGAAGGCTCGCGCTCATGAGTTCATCATGGAGACGCCCGACGGCTACCAAACCGTTGTCGGCAGCAATGGGCATCGCCTCAGTGGCGGACAGCGGCAGCGTGTCGCGCTGGCGCGTGCCTTCCTGCGGGATTCGGAGGTGTTAATCCTCGATGAAGCCACGAGCCAAATCGACGTTGACAGTGAGCGGCTCATCCATGAAGCTCTTGCCGAACATGCGAGAGATCGCACAATCATCTTCATTACCCATAGAGAAAGCACGCTGTCACTAGCGTCGCGAATAGTCCGAATGGAATCGGGCGCGGCAGTCGAAGTCAAGCGTGATGCTCTGGCTGCTTGAACGAATCAGAAAGGATTCTCGATGAGTGGCGCCGCTACGTTATCGCCCACGGAGAAAGTGCTTCGTGAGTGCGTCCGACCTTTTCGGCAGTTGGCCAATCGAATCCCGCGAAGTGGCAACGTTTCGCTTGCCACGCCACCTGCCGTTGCTGCTTCTACGATTGCCGACTTTCACCCGCACGACTGCACGGTCGAGCCGGAAGGCATTGAGCTTATCAAGGCTTTGGTGCGGAAGTCGCAAATGTACTCGGGACCGATTATCGAAGTCGGTTCGCTTCTGGGCATCACGACGACCGAGATGGCGCTCGCGAAAGCTCCCGAACAGCATATCGTCGCGGTCGACAACTTCTGCTGGAACCCGTGGGGGCTATCGCCTGATACGCATCACGCACTGGCGAAGCAAGTGCTGCACTACTTGATCGAGACCAGCAACGTCGAGTTGGTGAGAGTCGACAAGAACGAATTCTTCGCCAATTACGAGGGGCCGGCGCCTTCGATGGTCTTTCTCGATGCGATACACGACTACGAGGAGACCAAGAAGGATATCGAATGGGCCAAGCGAGTCGGCGCCAAGATTATTTCCGGTCACGACTACTGTGACAAATTCCCTGGCGTCATTCAGATTGTTGACGAGCACGGCGGCCCACGCCTGCTGCGTGGCTCCGTCTGGGCGCTGTAGCGACGAATTACTCTTTGCCTCGGCCTGCCGATTTCTCTTGCGGTAGTGCCGGCCGTGCTAACGCGGAGACGACCAATCTGTGATGCAGCCCATTGAATTTCAGCGACCGGTCGAGCAAGGCCTGGTCTCGGTGATCATTCCGACGCACAACGGGGATAAGTTCATTGGGGACGCCTTAGACTCGATCGCTGCTCAAACGTACGATCGCTGGGAAGTGATTGTCGTCGAAGACGGTACGCGTGGAGAGACCGAAGCGATCGTTCAGCGATTCGCAGCGGCTCATCCCGGCAATCGAGTTCACTATCAGCGTAGCGAACAAGCTAATGGTCCATCGCACACTCGGAATGTCGCTTTCACGCTTGCGGCCGGCGAGTGGGTCGCATTCTTGGATTGTGACGATCGCTGGCTGCCAAACCATTTGAGCACCTGTGTCGCAGCTCTGACCGACCATGCTGCCGACGTTGCCTATTCCGCAGCTCTGATGTGCGAAGATGGGACCGACCACGTGCTTGGGCATTGGGGGCCAACGCACGCAGAGGTGGCGGACTTTCCGCGTTCGCTGCTAGGCCGGAGTTATATTACGCCATCTGCGACGGTGATTCGCCGAACGCTATTGCGGGACGTTGGGCCGTGGAACACGACTTGTCGCTATGGGGAAGACGCCGACTTCTTTTTGCGAGCGGCGAAGATCCGAAAGACATTTAGGTACGTGGGGGGTGTGCACTGCCTGTACCGAAAAAATCATGCAGAGGCCGCGACTCGCAACATTGCAGCGACGATAGAAGCTTGGGCGACTGTCGCAAGCTGGTACCCCGACTTGCCCGGCGTTGATCGGAAGCACGCAGAACGCGCGTCTTCCCAGTCCTTTGCTTTGGCGGCCCGCCTGCATGGAACGGGTGACACAGCAGCAGACCCATCGGCGGATCGTTCGCGGGCTGCGCCCCTTTATTATCGTGCATGGCGGCTGAAGCCGAAGCACATCGGCTATCTATTTCAAACCATTCGCTATGCAATTCGGCACGGCTACTCGCGCGAGGAAGCTTCGCAGAAGCGGCAGCAACTAGAGTCTGGCGAAGGCACGATCGCGGCTCCCGCTAAGGCAGCTGCCTGACGCAGAAGCTGTCCCTCAGCGCTGCAAAGGTTCTCACAACATGTGCGATGCGTCTTACACGGTTACCGCTGCTACCGCCGCCGATGAGGGCTACGTTCTGCCGCTGGCAGTAACGGTGCGGTCGGCGATTGATTCGCTCGGCGAAGACCATCGCCTGCGACTCTTCGTACTCGACGGTGGAATCACGCCAGTTAGTCGAGACAAACTTGAGCAGTCGTGGGTCGATCCACGGGTGACCATCGAATGGCTGCAGCCTGAGGTCGAGGTGGTTCGGCATTTGCCTATCAGCCACCACGTGAGCATCGCCTGCTACCTACGCTTGTTGCTGCCTGAATTAACGCCGGACGATGTCGGTAAGCTTGTCTACTTTGATTCCGACATGCTCATTCGTCGCGATTTGGCAGATCTATACAGTGAGCCGCTCGACGATCAGTTGGCGTTGGCGGTGCAAGACATGGCGGCCCCGTGGATGGATTCGGAAGTTGTCACCGATGACTTCCAGCAGCAGTTGCCCTACTTGTCTGCCGCTCGACCTGTGCCCAACTATCGCGAACTTGGAATCCGACCCGAGGCGCCCTATTTCAATTCTGGGCTGCTAGTGCTCGACGCGAGTCGTTGGCGACGTGAAGGCATCGGCCGACAGGTGCTGCAATGCCTAGAGGATCACCGCGAGCATATTCTGTGGTGGGACCAATACGCCCTGAACGTGGTCTTGGCGGACCGGTGGCGACCTCTAGACGCCCGATGGAATCAGACGGCTGGTGTGTATCAGTACCCAAGTTGGCAAGAGAGTCCACTGACCGAGCAGGCGTACTACGAATTGCGAGACGATCCGTGGATCGTGCACTATTGCTCGCCCTCGAAGCCGTGGCATTTTCATTGCGACCATGCCTATCGCGATGACTTCTTCGCAACGCTCGACCGAACCGCTTGGCGAGGGTGGCGGCCCGACGAGCCAAAAATTACGGCGCCCGCTGGTTGGAGACACTTCCGCCGACAGTTCCGCCTCTCCGTGAAAGCCGCTGCCGCGAGTGCCTACGAGAGGCTCTTCAAGGCCGCTTGAGCGTCTAGCACACCGGCGAAGGAAGCTTCAGGCGAGAAAGCTACTCGGTGAGGCCGAAGAAAACGGCGACCGGATCCGAGGGCACACCGCCGCGGCGGGCATCTAGAGCCCCGCTGTTAAAGAAGTCGAGTGGGCACGACAGAACTCGAATCTGTGACCTCTTGCATGTCAAGCAAGCGCTCTAACCAACTGAGCTACGCGCCCTAAATTTTCGAGCGTTGCCCTGCGGCTCGCTCGAATCCACAAAGATAGCACTTTTTCTGCTGCGTACTAGGCGGCCAATGGCCTATTCCTGCCACATCAGCTCGCAGGCCACCGGCCCTATTTTTTCGCCTAGTATCGCCATTTTAACTCCCGTTGCGTTAATCCATTGCTAAATCGAGACTTGCGTCCCAGTTGATCTTGCTCTGGGGCTCGCGAGTGGCTGTAATTCTGTGAACAGATGGAACGCGATGCGTCCTTACTTTTTGGACGCCACGGCATGAGGAAGCACCATGCTACGAATTATTTCTTGGCAACACTTTTCGCACTACGGTGAAGTCGTCGGCTTTGTTGCCGCCTGGGCGGTGGCGATTGTGGTCGCCCTCGCCAGCCAAGCTCCGACGGAAGAGTCACGCGGGCCCGAGGGCCGGAAGATCGTCTCGAATTCGGCGGGCGCCGCAATTGGTATCGAGTAGGTCGCCACCGCCTACTCAGCCACCAAGCGTCAAGCCTCAGAGTCTTCCCTTCTACGCGGCCCTTTCAAACGGCTATGTCTTAAGACGCATCGCCGTGGGCTTCTTCTTGAGGCAGCTGGGCATCGATGTCGTCGCGCGTGTCATGCGAGTCACGCTTCCGCAGGTAGAGCTTAATCGGCACCTCGCCAAAGTCGAGTTCGTCACGGAATCGATTGAGCAAGTATCGCCGGTATGGCTTCGACAGGGCCGCAGGTTGGTTGCAAAAGAGGACGATCGTCGGCGGCTGCGTAACGACCTGCGTTGCGTAGTAGATCTTTGGGCGACGATTTTGGTGCAGCGGCGGGGGGTTGCTTCGCAGCGATTCTCTGAGCAGCCGATTGAGACGTCCCGTCGTAACACGCTGCCTCGACTGCTTGAACAGCATCTGCGTGTGGTTGAGCAACGCTTTGACGTTTTTACCCGTCTGACCGGTGATGAATGCGATGGGCGCGTAGCGCATCGCGGGGAACATGTCGTGCAGATAGGTGACCCACTTCTCAGTTGGCATCGTGCCGGCGAGCTTATCCCACTTGTTGACGACCAGAATGCACGGCCGGTACTCGTTAGCGATATACTCGGCAAGCTGTTTGTCGACGCGACTAATGCGTTCGCTGCAGTCAAGAAAGAGCAGCACCACGTCCGATCGACGTACGCTTCGCTCGGCACGGTGGGCGCCGTAGAAGTCAATGTCTTCTTTGCGGCCTTGCCGGCGCCGAATCCCAGGAGTGTCGATCGCGACGAAGCCTTTGCCGTCGAGTTCGAAACGCACATCGACACTATCGCGGGTCGTGCCTGGCACTTCGCTGACGATCATTCGATCGGCACTTACCAGGGTATTGACGAAGGTGCTTTTGCCAACGTTACGTCGGCCAACGATGGCGACCTTCATTTCCGGCTCTTCTTCGAGCGCGTCTTCATCGTCGGCGACCGGTGGCAAGGCTTCGACAATTTTATTCAGCAGCACGGCACGATTGCGATTCTGCAGCGTGCTCACCTTCAGCGGTCGGCCGAAACCGAGACGGTAGAACTCTTCGGTCGAGACATCGAACGATTCGTCGTCCGTCTTGTTCGCTAGGCAAATGATGGGCGTCTTCAGATACCGAAGCCGCTTAGTTACCTCTTGATCGAGTGGCAGGACCCCTTCGCGTGTATCGACGACGAAGAGGATGACGTC
>JBCDCL010000206.1:0-5932 GCA_039182175.1 Planctomycetota bacterium | reverse complement strand
TCGGTTGAAATGGTCGAGCATATCCTGGCCGCCCTGTTTGGCCTGGGCGTCGACAACTGCGAGGTCGGCGTCACCGCGAGCGAGATGCCCGGCTGCGATGGTTCAGCTCTCGCATTCGTTGAGGCAATCGCCGACGCTGGGATCCAGCAGCAAGCGTTGCCGGTTCAGCCGCTAGTAGTGACCGAACCGGTCCGTTGTGAAGATGGCGGCAAATGGATCGAGGCCCGGCCACCAATCGGCGAAGAGCTGTCAGTCGAATACAACCTGGACTACGGAGCCGACTCGTCGATCGCTCCGCAGTGGGCCGTTGCCGAAATTACGCCGATGGCATTCGCCACCGAACTGGCGCCGGCGCGGACTTTCCTGCTAGAAGCCGAGGCGGAGGCCATTCGTGCCCAAGGCCTTGCCAAGCACGTCACCGCTCAAGACCTGTTGATCTTCGGCCAGGATGGCCCGATCGACAACCAGCTTCGCTACCCAGATGAGTGTGCTCGTCACAAGGCGCTCGACGTGGTGGGCGATTTGGCTCTAGCCGGGCGCCCAATTGTCGGCCATGTGGTGGCTTGTCGGAGTGGCCATCGGCTGAATGCCGACTTGGTCCGCAAGCTCCTTGCCAGTCACCCGCAGCAGTCCGGTTCGCCCGGTCAATCCGATCTGGACCAAACGAGACGTCGGTCCGCTTAACACCCGCTTCGCCAGCCTATTGAGAAGGAACTCAGGATGGCATCCAGTATCGCAAGCAACGCCTGGGTCGACCCCCGAGCGCAGATTGACGAGAACGTCGAAATCGGCCCGTTTTGCATTGTCGGTCCCGACGTAACCATCAAGAGCGGCACGCGGCTGCTCAACAGCGTCACCCTGATGGGCGCCGTTTCGATTGGCCGCGACAACGTCATCTATCCCAACTGTGTGATCGGCGGCGAGCCCCAAGATATCAGCTACGGCGGCAGCCAAACGCGCGTGGAACTCGGCGACGGGAACCTGATCCGCGAAGGGGTCACCATCAACCGCGCTACCGAAAAGGAAGATGGCGTCACGCGACTTGGCAACCGCAACTTCTTGATGGCCAACACCCACGTTGCCCACGACTGCAAGCTGGGCGACCACATCATCATGGCCAATGGCTCGCTACTTGGCGGGCATGTCCATGTGCACAATCACGCGTCGCTATCGGGCGGCGTTGCCGTGCATCACTACACCACCATCGGCAGCTTTAGCTTCGTTGGCGGATTGAGCCGCGTCTTGCACGACGTACCGCCATTCATGCTATGCGAGGGCGCTCCTGCCCGGCCACGTTGCATCAACATCGTTGCCCTCAAGCGAAACAAGTTTTCGCCCCAAGCAATCGACGCACTCGCAGAAGCGCACCGTTTGCTATACCGCGCGAAAGTCGGCCTCGACCCTGCTCGAGAAGTTTTGCGAGGCAACAATCGCATTGGCGACGAAGTGAATCATCTGCTGAGCTTCGTCGCGGACCAACAAGAAGGCCGCCATGGTCGCGGCCGCGAACTTCGGAGGGCAGCATGACACCTGTTCGCCTTGCTGTAATCGGCGCCGGCCATTTGGGCCGCTTTCACTCTCGTTTGGCCTCGGCCAGCGATCGGTACGATCTGGTTGCGGTTTGCGATCCAAGTGAAGCCGCTCGCAATGCCTTGGCGGAAGAGACTGGTGCCCGACCAGTCGCCGACTATCGGGAGGTGCTCGACCAGGTCGACGCCGCCGTCTTGGCGACGCCTACCGTGACGCACAACGCGATTGGCTGCCAGCTCTTGTCGGCTGGCCTGCATTGCTTGATCGAAAAGCCCCTTGCTCCGACAGCGGCCGAGGCAACCGAACTGGTTGAGCTTGCCGACGAGAGAAATCTCGTCCTGCAAGTCGGTCATGTCGAACGGTTCAATCCGGCACTAGAGCTGGTGCAGCCGCAGTTGCGCGACCCCAAGTACATCACGGCCACCCGAACGAGTGGGTACACTTTCCGCTCGACCGACATCGGCGCCGTTTTGGACATCATGATCCACGACATCGACCTGGTGCTCGGCATAGCCCAGTCGCAGGTCGCCAATGTCACGGCAATGGGCCTTTCGGTCTTGGGCGACCACGAAGACATGGCGACAGCTCAAATCACTTTCGAAAGTGGTTGCGTTGCCCAACTAACGGCGTCGCGAGTCAGCTACGAGCTTCAGCGAACGATGCAGGTCTTTACTTCGCGAGGTTTTGTCGCTGTCGACTTTAACTCGCGCGAAGCGACCACCGTTGAGCCGAAGGAAGAGGTGCTGCGTCGCGAATTTGCCGCCGGCGAACTGACGAACGACCAGCGTGATACGCTACGCAGCGGACTATTCGAAAAGCTATTGGTCAAAAGCACCAGCGAAGCTCCGCCGGTGAACGCGATCGAAGCGGAGCAGGCAGAGTTCGCCGACGCGATCCAAACCGGCTCGACACCACGCGTAACAGGCGTCGTCGGACGCGAAGCCGTGGCAGTCGCCGAACTCGTCCTCGAAGCGATCGAGGAACACGCATGGGACGGCGACGCAGCCGGTCGGCGCGGCGCCTTCGCAACACCAGCTTTGCCAATTCTGACGACGTCACAGTTCGACGGTCTGCGAAAAGCCGGCTAACTGCTCGCTTGTTGGGCGACGCTTGCGTCGATGCCGGCAGCCGCAGGGTCTGTTGGGGCATCGGTTGCTGGGAATGTGACGGGCGTGCTGTTGGGATCTAGCTCGGCGAGCTCGCTGAGACGCTTGCAAATGCGAATTCCCGGCAAGGTCTTGATCTTCGCCTCGGCAAGTGCTCTGCCGCCGACAATTAACTGCGTGGTGTCAGGCAGCGTCTTTTGGAAGTCGGCCAACTCATCGACGAGCACTGGCGCTCCGTTGCCGGTTTTCATGGGATTCGTCGCCGTCAGGCTCAGCCACATGAGAGCTGGCTTGGTTTGCTGAGCAGCCTCACTGAGAGTTCGGTAGGGCAGATCGCTACCGAGCGATGTCGCGTTCCAGCCCGCCTCTACAAGAATCATCTCGACCATGGCGGTCGCCAAGCGATAGTTATCCCTGGTGGGGGCGCCGCCGATGGCTCGTGGCGCCGATGCCGGCGGGACGGGCAACATCGAGCGTAACTCGTACAGCGTACGGTTGACGATCTCGCACGCTTGTCGCTCGTGATAGACCTCGATCGATCCACAGGTCCAGAGATCACCCACCTTGTGCATTGCGGGTGTCAGCAGGTTCTCACACAGGTGGACGACCTTCTTACCAGCCAAATAGCAGTTGACGATGATCTGCCGAACCTCGGCCTCGTCGCCAGCAGCTAGTGCGGCCGTCAGCGGATCGATTGGATTGGCGAGAAGATCGGCGGGCTCCGCAGTGACCGATGGCAGTCCGATCGCTTCAGCATCGACTAGATCGCGGTTTTTTTCGCGTAGAAACCGCACAACATCGCCTACTCGCAGGCGGCGATGCCCCCCCGGCGTCTTGGTGTAGGGAATCGTCCCCTGATCACACCAACGCTTAAGCGAAGATTCGCTTACCCCCATCGACTTCGCAACTTGTTTAGGGCTTAGGAGTTGCTGCATTTTTCTGGCTGGCGAATTATCCGGTAAATACGCGACTGCCGCTGCTCTCTGCGACGCGTAACTCTAGGCAGGCAGCCAATTTCGAGAAGACAGCTCTTTTCTTGCGTCCAAGCCAGGTGAATCACCGAAAGTACCAATATGAACGTTTTGAACGTTTTTTGGGTTGCTCGCCCATGCGGAAGGCAGTATCCTTCTGTTGAACGTTTTGAACGTTTTCGTTCAGGAAGATCATTAACAGTTTGCGTCAACGCCCGCCACGGGCAGTAAGCAGGTAGAGATGATTGCAACAAGGCTAGATGGCGTCTCGGTAGGCAGGACAAAGCAGTCGAAGCGATCGCTACAAAAGGCACGCGTCGAGAAACTGCTGAAAACAGAAGTCGCGTTCATTGCCAACAAAGCGTTTAGCAAGATCAAACCTGGCAAAGAGAAGCCGGATTCGGAACTGGTGGAACAGGTCATTGCGACCGACGACATTCCGTTGCCGAATTTCGCGGCTGGTTTGCCAGCTCACCTTGCCCGGATGTGCGCGACACCGCTTCTTGCACACGAAGACGAGCGAGAGTTCTTCCGCTGGATGAACTACTACAAGTTCCGTGCGAACGCACTACGCTCGCGGTTGCAGAACAAGCCGGAGCTGGCAGACGACATCGAGGAATGCCTTCGCACCGCGGAACGTTTGAGGAACTACCTTGTCCAAGCCAACACACGACTGGTCTTGTCGATTGCACGGAAGTTTGCTGACGCCCGTAATGCATTCGACGACTTGTTAAGCCAAGGTGTCGTTTCGCTTATGCATGCCGTGGAGAAATTCGACTTCGATCGCGGTTATCGGTTTAGCACCTACGCAACATGTGCAGTACGTCGAGATCTATACCGCCAAGTGATGGGTCGTAAAAAAGACCTGCAGCGATTTTCAACGGGCAACGCCGAGCACCTCGACGCCTGCACCGATACTCGGGCGCCATTAGATCCCAACGCCGAGGCAGATTGGAAAACGCTTAGCACAGCGATTGGCGAAATGCTTGAGCAACTCGATGAACGCGAGCGATTCATCGTTCGCAAGCGATACGGGCTGGAAGGCTCTGGGAAGAAGGAGTCTTACAGCATGCTCGGCCGCGAACTTGGCATTTCGAAGGAACGGGTTCGACAGCTTGCGAATCGTGCTATGGAAAAGCTTCGCGATAAGGCCTCGGATCGTCGTCTCGACGTGTTACTTGCCTAGCCTCGCTTTGCAACTAGCAATATACAAAAAAAGGCTCGCCTAACCGGCGAGTCTTTTTTTGTGACGCAAACTGCCGCTTGGTTACGCCAAGTCACGATCTTCGAACAGAATCAATGCCAGAAGCATCGCGAATGTGCAGTACACAAGGCAATACAAAGCGGCCCATCCGAGGTAAGCGAGCGGCACCGATTGGCCGGCCGCGACCGCGGCTTGGATATTGAAGTGGTCGAGTTCGGGCAGGATGACCGCGAAAAGCTTCGCGAAGAATTGAACGAATTCCAGTTCTCCTACGGTCGACTGGGCGATCAGCGGCGTCAGGTGTCCAAGCACATAGATTGTGCCGCAGATGATCAAGTTAGGTAGCATCGGCAATCGTGTTGAGATCGCGACACTGACCGCGGCGAGGGCTGTCGCTTCCAGGAAAGACAGCACCAAACCGGGAGTGATTTGCACCATCTCGCCGTAGCACTCTTGCCAACTTGGCGTCGGATTCGACGTCTCTCGGGCGTCGTATACCACTTTGTAGGAAACGGTTGCCAGGAGCAATGCACCAAGCACGACGAAGATGACGGCGACCGATGAAACGATGCCGAAGAATTTCCCCAAGATAAACTGCCGCCGGCTGATCGGTTTTGAGAGCAGTGTGAGGGCGGTCTTTCCTTCGATCTCGTCAGCCACGGAAACGCTGGCGGTCCATAGTGCGAAAATGATGGCCAGCACCATGATTGTGTTCAGGCCAGAATCCTTCAGCATCTTCACGTCTTCGCCAAACGTGTTGTACGGCAGGATGATGTAAACCAGCAGGGCGGTCGCGCCCACCATCAGAAACAGCAGGAACAGTGGTTGCCCGCACGCTTCTTTTGCCGTGGCGATGGCGATGTTTGAGACGCCTGGCACGAAGCGATACAAGAGCAAATAGATCAAGTAGAGAGCGACGACCGAGCCTGCGATTAAAGGCAGTTGATGCACCTCGGGCACTCGAACTTCGGTTTGGAGGCGTAGCCGGACGTCGGCCGGGGCGTCGCTGTTATTGGTCAAATAGATCTCGTCAACGACGCCGTTGAAACCTCTCGCGGTCTTGGCATTGAGACTCCACACGTAGGGTTCGTCGCCTTCGACAACCGCCACCGGATCGGCAT
>JBCDCL010000205.1:0-5943 GCA_039182175.1 Planctomycetota bacterium | reverse complement strand
CCAAACCGAAGCGCCGCTCGTGATCCGCCCCTACATCAGCACGATGACAACGTCGGAACTCAACGCGGTAATGGTTGGCGGTTTTGCCACTATGGCTGGCGGCGTGCTGGGCGCCCTTTCGGCGATGGGTATCAATGCCGGCGACTTGCTGTCGGCATCGGTCATATCGGCGCCGGGGGCTCTGTTGCTCGCCAAAGTCATGCAGCCTGAAACCGAGACACCCAAAACGATGGGACACGTCGGCATCGATGTCGACGACGATAGCGTCAACGTGCTAGAGGCAATCGCCAAAGGCACCACGGGCGGCTTGCAACTTGCTCTCAACGTCGGCGCGATGCTGATTGTTTTTCTTGCATTGATCGCCGTGGTTAACGCCTTGCTCAGCCATGCGGGCGATGGATTTTGGTGGGCTGCTGAGCAACTAGGTCGAGAAACTCCCGAGTCTCCAGCGGAATGGTCGCTCGAAGGTATATTGGGCTTTTTGTTTGCTCCGATGGCATGGCTGATTGGCATCGAGTGGGGCGACTGCCGCGCCGCCGGTCAGTTGATGGGGCTGAAAATGGCGACCAACGAGTTCGTCGCCTACGGCCGGCTCGCCGAGTGGGCGCCCCTGGCGGAAGATGGCGTCACCTACGGGACGGACACCATCAGTGATCGGACGCGGCAAATCATGACTTACGCCCTTTGCGGGTTTGCGAATTTTAGCTCGATCGGCATTCAACTCGGCGGCATTGGTGGCATCGCCCCAGAGCGACGTAGCGACCTGGCGAAGCTCGGCCTACGGGCAATGGTCGGCGGCACCCTTGCTGCCTTTATGACGGCGTGCATCGCCGGTATCTTGTTGTAGTTCGGTCCCATCATGCGGTGGCCCAACCAATATTCGTCGCAGCGGGTTTGACCTTACGCAACGCCTCTTCCCCTCTAAAGACTTTCCCGATGAAGACACTGCTTAGCAAGCAAGAACTGCACGACGGTGTCGCGCAGATGGCGGCCGCAATCGCCAAGGAGTATGCCGACCAACATCTTACGATCGTCGGCGTGCTGACCGGTAGCTTGGTGCTCGTAGCCGACTTGATCCGCATGCTGGAGCTGCCCATGCGAGTTGGCGTGATCGAAGCCAGCAGCTACCGCGGCGCCACCACCACCCGCGGGGAACTGACGATCAACTCCGAACTCATGATCGACATCGCCGGCCGCGATGTGCTGCTCGTTGACGACATCTTCGACACCGGACACACCCTGGTTCAGGTCATCGAGAAAATGCGAGAGTTCAACCCAACGTCAATTCGTTCTGCAGTGCTGCTCCGCAAGCAGGGCCGACAAGAAGTCAAAGCGGATCCGGACTTTGTCGCGTTCGACATTCCAGATGAGTTTGTTGTCGGCTACGGCCTTGATTACGAGGATTTGTACCGCAACCTACCCTATCTGGCGGCGCTGGAACCCGACGATCTCGCCAAGCACAAAGAAATCGTCGCAGGCGGCCAGCGGGTCTAGCGGCATAGCTGCCGTCGATACATAGCCGTCACGCCGATGCGGTGGGCCACATACTATTTGCCTGGCCCTTCGAAGCGGAAAGCTTCTGGCAAGAGCGATGCGATGCTCAGCTCTCGGAGCGGAGCGTTGCCCTCAGTGTCGACAACGAAGATGGCAATGTCATCACCAAACTCGTAGAGAAATTGCCGACAGGCGCCACACGGGGTGGCGCCGCCCTCCGCGGCGACGGCGACGGCGATGACCTCGCCCTTCTTCACGCCAGCCGCAACCGCCGAGCAGGCCGCCGTACGCTCGGCACAGATGGTTAGTCCGTAGGAACTGTTCTCAACGTTGACGCCGGGAAAGATACGCTGCTCGGTCGCCAGCAACGCTGCACCGACCTTGAAGCCAGAAAAGGGCGGATACGCATTCTCGCGTGCTTCGACGGCAATCTGCGTCAGGTGTTCGATTTGCTCGGCCGTCAACGAGTGAGATGCAGCCACGCGGACTCCCCCTAAAAGTAACTTTCGGCCGAAGCCCGACATCAGTGGATGCGCTCAACAATCAGTGGCAGAGGCTCGATCGCTTCTTCGCCAATTTCAATTGCCGAGCGAATCATCTGCCCTGCTTCATCGGCGCCGTTGTCCCTGGCAAACATGCGGACGATCGGTTGCCCTGGTTCTACGGCGTCGCCAATCTTGACTAGCATTTCAACGCCCACTGAATGATCGATTTTGTCGGTCAGCTGCTTCCGCCCGCCGCCCAGAGCGATAACCGCCCAGCCGATTTGCTCGGTATCAATCGCCGTAATGAAGCCGGCCGACTTTGCAGAGATGTCGCTCGCAGGAGCCACTGGACGCGGGGCGTCGAGATCGCCCTCTTGGGCGGCGACCATCTCGCGGAATTTCTCCATTGCGGCGCCAGAGTCGAGCGATCCAGCAATCGCGGATTCGCCGGCGCCGGAATCCGCGGCGGCGCCCGCAAGCGCCAACAGCTCGCCGCCGAGTTTGACGGTGACCTCTCGCAAGTCCGCTGGCCCACCACCTGCCAGGCAGTTGAGAGACTCATCGAGTTCAATTGCGTTGCCTGCCATCCGGCCTAGCGGTTGATTCATATCGGTAATCAGGGCGGAGGTCGCAACGCCCATCCGTTTGCCCGTGGCGACTAGCGAGCGAGCCAGCCTTTGGGCGTCCTCTCGCGTTTTCATGAACGCGCCACTGCCGCATTTGACGTCGAGCACCAACGCATCCAGGCCTTCGGCCAGCTTCTTGCTCATGATGCTGGCGGTAATCAGCGGAATCGACGGCACTGTGCCGGTCACATCGCGAAGGGCGTACAGCTTGCGGTCCGCAGGGACCAGTTTCTCCGATGCACTGCAGATTACGCAGCCAACCTGCTCGGTAAGCTTCCGTGTTTCGTCGAGCGACAGACCCGTGCGAAAACCAGGAATTGACTCCAGCTTGTCGAGCGTTCCCCCCGTGGCGCCTAATCCCCGTCCGGAGATCATCGGGTTCTGCACGCCACAACATGCCAGCGCCGCCGCGAGTGGCAGGGATACCTTGTCGCCAATGCCGCCTGTCGAGTGCTTGTCGACCTTCGGCAGGCCTCCGTCGGGCCATTCGAACGTGACGCCCGACTGTAGCATGTTGTCGGTAAGCGCCGCCGTCTCGGCAACGGTCATGCCCCGCAAAAAAACCGCCATCGCCCACGAAGCCATCTGATAGTCGGGCACCGACCCATCGACGTAGCCGCGAATCAGTTCCCCGATCTCATCTGCCGTTAGCTCCTCGCCATCACGCTTCTTCGAGATAAGTTGAACCGGGTTCATTGTCGCTTGAGCGTTAACGGGAGTTTGTTGAAGCGAGCACTTCGGCGATGCTAACACGGTGGCCGCCGGCCGCGATCGTCATCTGCCATGTCAGTTGGCTGTAAGCAAAGCCTTCACAATTGTCGATAGTTTCTCCGCAGCGGAGTCGGCTGCTTGGACGACTTCTTCGTGCGTTGTTTCGCCCAGCATGTCGGGTGAGCATGCATTGGTTATGGCGGAGAAAGCCGCCACACGCATGCCGGCATGCGCAGCGGCAATCGCCTCGGGGACGGTCGACATGCCCGCGGCGTCGCCACCGATTGCCCGCAGCATTCGATACTCGGCCCGCGTCTCATAGGTCGGCCCTAACATGCCGACATACACGCCACGGTGGCATAGGAAGTCATTTGCCCGGGCGGTGGCAAGCGCTTTGTCGATCAATTGCGGGCAGTAAGGCGCCGACATGTCGGGAAAGCGTGGTCCGAGTTCGTCGTCGTTCACACCGATCAGCGGGTTGCGAAACATCAGGTTGATCTGATCCTCGATCACCATGACGTCGCCCACTTCGTATTGCGGATTGAGGCCACCTGCGGCGTTGGAGAGTAGTAGCGAACGGGCGCCGAGGGCATGCATCACACGGACAGGAAAGCTTGCCTGCTCAGCCGACCAACCTTCGTACAGATGAAACCGCCCCTGCATGGCGACGACGGACACACCCGCTAGTTGCCCGCAAACGAGCCGGCTTGCATGGCCCGCCGCTGTCGAGCGGGGAAAATGAGGCAAATCTGCGTAGGCGAACTCCGCCTCGGTATCGATCTCTTCAGCCAGCCGGCCGAGCCCCGATCCGAGCACAATCCCCCACGTAGGCTCGCCCGCCCAACTCTGGCGAATTGCCCCGATCGTTTCTTCGACTTGACCCCGTAGGTGTTGCATAGACTTCACACTCTCGCGGGCATGCGATCAGAAGCGGCTACTTGGCCGCTTCTTGGGCTAGAATGCCTTCCATCAACGCCCGTAGTTTTGGAGCGGCGCCATTCGCCGTGGCGATGATCTCATCGACGTTGGCAACCTCCAGTGCATCGGGCAAGCACATGTCAGTGATGACCGCAACGCCAAACACTCGCAAACCACAATGCACGGCGACGATCACCTCTGGGACGGTCGACATACCCACCACGTCGGCGCCGATCAGGCGCAGAAAGCGATACTCGGCGCGCGTCTCTAGATTCGGGCCAGTGACAGCAACGCTGACCCCTTTGTGGGCGACAAAGTCTTCGCGACGAGCTATCGCTAAACCGACGTCGACAAGCTCCGGATCGTAGGGGGCCGACATATCGGGGAATCGCGGGCCAAGGCGATCATCATTGATCCCGACTAGCGGGTTGTCGCCCATCAGATTGATATGATCATCAATGATCATCACGTCGCCTGGCTTGTACTGCGGATTCATCCCGCCGACCGCTTGCGAGACAAGCATCACTTCGGCGCCCATCGCCTTCATCACTCGCACTGGCAGCGTAATTTGCTTGAGTGGATAACCTTCGTACTGATGAAAACGCCCTTCCATCGCCAAGACCGGCAAGCCTTGCAACCGTCCGCATACGAGGCGACCAGCGTGGCTCGTCGCCGTGGAGACGGGAAAGTGAGAAATATCGCCGTAGTCGATCGTTGCCTCAACCTCGACTTGTTCTGCCAAGTTACCGAGCCCGGGGCCCAGGATGACGCCCGCACGTGGCGTGACATCCCACTTAGTTCGAATGGCGGCAACGGCTTCTTCGATTTGTCCGTAGAGTTCTAGCATGCGGAATCTGTAAACGGCTCATGGATGGATTGAAAATAGGGTTTGGCCGACCAGCGGGCGTCGCACGACACGCGTGCCGATCGTCGACTTCGACAAAGCGCTAATACGCTGCGTCACTTGTCGCTTGCTCGCCACGTTGGCCGGCGGCGATTGCTTCGGTCGCGCTACAACCTAGCCGGGCCGCGCCAGCCTCGACCATTCGCACCGCGTCGCCGTAAGAGCGAATGCCGCCCGATGCTTTCACGAGCACTTTATCGCTACATGCGGCTCGCATCAGTCTGACATCGTGCTCGGTGGCGCCGGTGCCTTGCAGGTGTCCGCCGGCGTCTTTGACATAGCCGAAGCCGGTTGAAGTCTTCACGAAGTGGGCGCCGGCTGCTTCGCTGCACTCGCAAAGACGCCGCTTAGTCTCGTCGTCGGGAAGCAGGCCCGTCTCGAAGATCACCTTCGTGATCGACTTCGCTTCGCCCGCCGCTTCGACGACGGCTCGAATATCATCGGTGACGTATTGCCAGTCGCCCGCTAGCACCATGCCGAGATTGACCACCATGTCGACCTCGACGGCGCCCGCTTCGCACGCGGCGATGGTCTCGGCCACCTTCGCTGCGGTGCTGGTGCCGCCGTGAGGGAAGCCAATGACGGTGCTGGGCACGACCTGCGACCCCGCCAAGAGCTCCGCAGTGAGAGCCACATGCGACGGCTTCACGCAGACGCTCGCCGCACCTAAATCGATGCATAGCCGGCAAGCCGCCTCGACATCCGCGGCGGTTTGCGTGGGTTGCAGGACGGCGTGATCAATCAGCGAGACAACAGAGGTAGACATCACGAAACCTGCGGCAAAAAACGGCTCAGAAATCCGGTT
>JBCDCL010000204.1:0-5959 GCA_039182175.1 Planctomycetota bacterium | reverse complement strand
GCCAGGGAGTCCGCTCTGTCGGGACTTCGATCGGCTGGGTCCAGTCGATATGGGGACTAGGGCCATTGGGGCCGTCTGATTCGGGTTCTAGTAGGGGATGAGGCGGAAGTTCTTCGTGGTAAAGGCTTAGGCAGGTCTTGATAAAGCCTGCTACGCCGGCAGCGCCTTCGAGGTGGCCAATGTTGGTCTTGGCGGTGCCGACTCGTAGCGGCTGGGCACGGTCTTTGGCAAAGACGCCCGCCAGGGCGCCCATTTCGGTTGGATCGCCTAGTTCGGTGCCGGTACCGTGGGCTTCGACGTAGTCGATCGCTTCTGGCTGGAGGCCACTCGCGGCCAACGCTTGGCGAATGACTGCTTGCTGCGCAGGGCCATTGGGCGCGGTGAGGCCATTGCTACGGCCATCTTGGTTGACCGCCGTGCCTCGCAAGACGCACAGCACCCGGTCACCGTCGGCTACGGCGTGGCTTAGACGCTTCAGCAGCACCAGACCGCAGCCCTCGCCTCGCACAAAACCATCTCCACCGCGACAAAACGCCCGGCTCACGCCCAAGGGGGAGAGCATCGAAGCCTGACTGAGATTGATGCTCAATTCAGGCGTCAGCATCAAGTTCACACCACCCGCCAAAGCCAAGTCGCACTCGCCTGCTCGGATACTCTGAGCAGCATAGTGAATAGCTGTAAGCGAAGAGGAGCATGCCGTGTCCACCGCGATCGCGGGACCACGCCAGTCGAGAAAGTAACTCAAACGCCCTGCCGCAGAGCTATGGGCATTCCCTGTGCCAAGATAAGCATCGATCTGCTGTTGATCGCGTTCGCAAAGCAGGTGCAGATAATCGTTGCTGCACAGGCCGACGAACACGCCAGCACGCTTGCCACGCAGTCGGTCTGGATTGATCGCCGCTTGCTCAAGCGTTTCCCAGGCAACTTCAAAAAGCAGTCTATGCTGCGGATCGAGTGACGCAGCTTCTCGCGACGAGATGCCAAAGAACTGCGGATCAAACGTGTCCACACGATCCAGAAAACCAGCGAGCGCACTGGTGATCTTGCCAGGCTGTTTCGCCTCATCCGCCGAGTAAACATCAGCATCCCAGCGATCGACTGGCGTCGGCACGATGCCGATTGCCTTACTTTGCAGCAGGCGCCAATACGCTGCTGATGAGGCAGATCCAGGGAAGCGGCAGCCGACGCTGACCACCGCAAGCGGCTCCGACTGCCGCTCGCGGGCTTCGCGTAACTTTGCCTTCGCCTGCTTCAGAGCCGCGGCAATCTTGCCGGCGTCTGGCAGCGCATTCGTTGTCGGTGGTTGCTTCGTCAACGATCGCCCCCCGCGAGGCCTTCGGTGGCCTCGTCCCAACTATTAAGCTCGTCTTCGAGTGCTCGTAAATCATCCCAGACCGAGGCCGCTGATTCAACGGGTATAACGTCCGGTGTGTCTTCTCCTGCGAGTTGGGCGGGTGGCTCAGGCGCCAGTCTCTGGTCCGGATCGGGCGTAGATTCTCTTGCCTCGTTCGGCTCCGATGATTGACCTTCGTTGGCCTCGCTAATCTGAGTAACTAAGCGTCTTTCGATTTCGCTGGCCAAGCCTTCGACGGTCGGAAAATCGAAGACAAGACTCGATGGCACATCGATTCCTAAGCTGTGGCGGAGCGAGTTTTGAAGTTCTAGCGTCGTAAGGCTGTCGAGGCCGAGGTCGAACATCGCAGCGGTCGGCGATATGGCCTGTCCATCACGGATGCCCAAGACCGTGGCGAGATGCACGCGAAGATGCTCCACAAGCAATGCGTGTCGTTTGAATTCGGGCGTGCTCCGATACTCGACGATGAAGCCCGCGTGACCGGAATTGGCGCCTGCGCTTGTCGTCGTGGCCAGTTCCGATAGTAGTGGCGACGACTGCAGCCATTCGGGCAGGCGGGAAATATCCCACGGGGCCACCATCCGTTGCATGGACGCATCGCCCAGCAAAGTCTTAATCGCTTCTCGTCCGTGATTTGGCGAGAGCGGTTTGATGCCCCCGAGATCTCGGCGAGAGTCGACGCTCCGTCTAGCCGCTTCGCCGATGCCTTGCCAGGGTCCCCAATTGATGGCCATACCACAACGCCCCTCGGCACGGCGTCGGGCAACCAGGCCGTCTAGGTAGGCGTTCGCCGCAGAGTGATTTGTTTGCCCAGGAGAACCGAGGACCGAGGCGACCGACGAGTATACGCAAAACAACGCCAGCGGGTCTTTAGACGTCAACTGATGCAGGTTCCACGCTCCGTGGACCTTTGCTTTGAAGACTGTCGCGATCTTCGCGGATGTTTGCTCGCTAAGCAGTCCGTCGTCTAGAGTTCCCGCCGAGTGGACAACACCTCGGATCGCGAACCCCCTTTCGCGAACTGAATTAATAGCTGCATCCAGCTGAGCGCGATCAGCAACGTCGGCGACCAGTGGCATTACGGTGATGCCTTGCTTGCGGAGCTTCTCTATTGCGGCATCCACGGCGGCAGTGGGTGGCCGCCGGCCGATGAGGGCGACGCACCCGACTCCTCTCTCGGCAAGGGTCGTTGCTGTCAGAAGCCCGAGATCACCAAAACCGCCTGTGATAATGCACGCATCGTCGGGGCCAAAGTCAACGTGTTCGCCACCTGCGTCTACGTCCGGCGTCGGTTTCAGCAGCAGCTTGCCCGTGTGATCGGCTCGCTGCATCAAGCGAAAGGCGTCAGCCGCTTGGGAAAGAGCAAAGCCGCGGCTCGGCAAGGCTTGTAGTCGCCCTTGCTTCACACGCTCGATGATGGGAGCGAGCAGCTCTTGAATTCGCTGCGGGCGACTGCTCCATTCGCTTGCTAAATCAATGAGATGGTAAGTGACATCGGGCCGTTGTTTGGCAACGATGCTGGCAATGTCACGGCGTGGTTTGGTCAGGTCGACGAAGACGCCGCCTTCTCGCAGCGCTTTCAAATTAGCATCAACGAACTCTTCCGAGAGGGCATTCAGAACAACATCGACACCTTCGCCATTCGTGTCACGCAAGACTTGTTCCGCGAACGCCTGCGTGCGTGAGTCGTAAACTGACTTTACCCCAAGTTGTCGGACACACTGTTGCTTGCCAAGACTTGCGGTGGCGAATGCATCAGCACCGCGATCGGCGACGATTTGCAAGGCCGCCATCCCGACGCCGCCGGCTGCTGCGTGAATCAGAACACGCGCGCCGGGACCGATACTTGCGATCTCTTCCAGTGCGAGCGAAGCCGTACCGAAGGCCACTGGCAGTGTCGTGGCTGCTTCGAGAGGCAGCCCTGCGGGAATCGACACAACGGCGTGAGCGTCTACTGTCACGTAGTCGGCAAATGCACCCGGCGTCACCGCAACGACGCGATCCCCAACGGCAAGCGTCGTAACTTCGTTGCCAATTGTAGACACAACCCCAGAGCACTCGGCCCCTAGCGGAGGTGTGCCGGGATACTGGCCAAGCACATTCAGGACGTCGCGGAAGTTGAGCCCTGCTGCTACGACGCGGAGTTGCACTTCGTTCGGCCCCGGAGCATCACGTGGACTTTGCGACAATCGAAGACCATCTAGCGAGCCGCGTTCGGCGATCTGTAGCGTGCGAGCTTCGCTTGGCTGATGCGTTGCCGACACGTCCTCTAGCCGAGCGACGTAGCGACCATGACGCCGCAGCGCTATCTCAGGTTCGCCATCGCTTGCCGACAGCAATTCGTCAACAATTGCCGGACAATCGTACGAATTAGACGCCGGCGTATCGACGCAACGATAGCGGATATTGTGCGACTCGCGGGCGGCGGCTCGCACCATTCCCCAGCAAGCCGTTTGATCGGGACGAACCGTTTCGTCTGGTGCCTCGGAGTGAGGCGACGCGACGGAAACGACGCCGCATGTAAGCAGTGTAATTTCACTTAAGGAAGAGGCTTCATTTTTATGGTGCAATTGAATTGCTTGCAGCACTTCCAATAGCGACACGCAAGCCACCTGAGCCGCAGATGCGTCTGCTTCGTGATCGATCTCCGAGAAAGGGGTAACTATGACTACCTTGTCCGCCTGCGCGGAAGCGAGCTCGGCAAACAGTGTCTCCCTAGTGCTGTTTGGTTCGACAATCAAAGGGCGTGCCGAAACACCCCTTGTGCGGAATTCGCCGGCGAAACGATTGGCGACTGTGTCGTTCCAGGCAACGATCGTTGTGGCCGACTTATCGGCAAGGGATGCACGATGACTTGGCGACGCATCCGCCGTTGCGACGAGTACATGGTTCTCAGGCTCAAAGCACTCGTTTTGTGGAACTGGCGAGATAGCAGCCACATCTGCGAAGCCATTCGACTTGAGCAAATGCTTCCACGCTGCAACACTGATCAGTGGATAACCTGGTCGGAGATTATTATCCGCGAAACGCCACCAACCGTCAGTCATTCCGAAAGTAAGATCAAGCCAGCGGGTAGGGCGGGTGCCTTCTACCAATACAAGGCGACCGTTCGGCGACAGTAGCGACCGTGCGTGTTTGAGCGTGGTTTCAAGGCTTTCGGTGGCATGCAGGACATTAGCAGCAACGATTAAATCAAAAGCGTGTGCCTCGAAGTCCTGGGCTGACGGATCTTGTTCGATATCAAGCACGCGGTATGTCAGTTGATCGCTCTGAGGCAGGCGACGCTTTGCGGCTGCCAGGAAGCCGGGAGCAACGTCGGTAAAGACGTATCGCATCTGCCGCAAACCGACGTGGTCGATAATTTGCTCTGTTGTCGCTCCCGTGCCGGCGCCAATTTCTATTACGCGAAGCGAACGCCCCGCAGGCAGTTGGCGGATCGCCTCGGCGACGGCTTCAGCGGCGAGCGAGTTGAGTGCTCGGGCGCCAGCCGAGTGGCGGTACAGATCAGCGGCGCCACCACCCTCGGCGGGGAATAAGAGCGAAAGGGGATCGATGTCGCCCCGCAGAACTTCAGCCAGTTTGTCGCCGCAGCGGTGAAGCAACGCTATTTCAGGGCGGCCTTCGGGATGCTCTCGCTCGGCGGCGCGGCAGATGTCCACCGGCGAACGCTCTACAAATGGCTTCTTGACTTCCCAGGTGTCGGCGTGGCGGTCGAGGTATTTCTCTTCGGCAAGAATCGAAAGCAAGCGGTTGAAGAGACGATGCTTGGCACTCTCGACACGGAATGATGCGGCAAGCTCGGCAGTCGACACACGCGAGCCTATTTGCAGCAGCTTCTCTTGATCGAGTTGGCTCAGTGCGCTTGCTGCATAGCCTGCGCTGAGGTTTTCGAGCCTCTGCAAAAGTTGGGGATGATTCGCGGCGCCCGTCTCGTGCGCAATCGTCGGCGCCTTCGTTTCCAGTCGCTGGCTGACGGCGCCAACGTCAGCGGCCGGTAGCGGACGCAGCTCCTGCAAGCGAGGCTTCGTTCGCCAAACGGTTCGAAAGAATCGCTTGAGTTCCTTTTGCGGCAGTTTCGCAAGTTCTACCCGCTTTAGCGTGGCAACAAGTTGTCGGTCGTCACCGACGATGGCGATATCGACAGTTAGCTGCTCATGAGATTCCGCGGTTCCGTCAGCGAGGTCGGTAGCCGTAGCAATCGCTTGCCACGCTTTGCAATCGGCAAAGTGTTTGTGTAGCCTCGCCCCCCCGACCGCCTTTGGCGCCCAGGCATCGGTAGATTGTTTTGGCAGCGCAGCGGCGATGGATTGGAGTGCGGCGTCGGCGAGGTTGGGGGGGAGGTGGTAGCCGGTAGGATCGTAGTGATCAGGCAGAGTGAGCGTTGCAGTCGCGATGCCTGGCTTACCTGCCAACTGGCTAACGCCGCGAAACGCTGGCCCGTAATCGAGCCCGGCCTGAGCGCAGTCGGCATAGTGCTGCGTGACATCACGCGGCTCGAGCCCCACCGGCGCCGCAGGCGTCTCAACGGGCTCGCCAGCGGGCGCTAGCCGGCAACGAGCCGCTACTCGCCAACCGTCGGCTTGCCGCTGCAAGACTTCGATCTGG
>JBCDCL010000203.1:0-5991 GCA_039182175.1 Planctomycetota bacterium | reverse complement strand
GCCATTACCGCAGCGGCGATCGCTTGCGGCGAGGGGGGTGAGGCGATGGTCGACTTCTACCGCGAACATGCTCGGAACATCTTCAAACCTCGCGAACCGTACAAACCAAGCGGCTGGCTAAAGTCGATCTATCCGATCTGCAATTCCCTATTTCAGCGAAAGTCGGGCCGAGAGCTGGGCTCGCTGTTTCAATCGCGATACTGCCCTCATGCCTTGCGAGAATCGCTCGATACGGGTTTCGAAGGCCGCCGGCTGACGGATATGACCTACACGCGGTTCATCACCCCAACGGTGAACCTGTCTCGCGGCCGGTCGCAAGTGTTCCGGACCCATCACTTTCCGATTCCGCCCAGCGACTCGGTCGAGATGACCAATCCAGAGGTCGTCGACATACTGATGGCTTCGACGGCGGCGCCTACGTACTTTCCGCATGCCACCATCGCCGGCGAAGACTACGCAGACGGGGGGCTTTGGGCGATTAACCCGTCAATCCTGGCCATTGCCGAGGCGATGAAGATCCGCCAGTTCTGCACTGGCGATTACTGTGCCCCGCACTTCGATACGTCGGGCATCTACCTGCTGTCGATCGGGACGGGCAATATCTCGTACTCACTTAGCCCTCCAGGCGGCGATGCCGGAGCCCTATTCTGGGCGGGCCACGCCGCTGACATTATGTCGGTCTCGCAAGTGCAAGGCGTCCAGGCGCCCCTTCGATTCTTGCTGGCCGACCGCTTTTACCCAGTGAATTTCGAGCTGCCGGACAAGTCCTGGTCGCTGGATGGAATCGAGCACATGGAAGAGCTGTTTGCCCTCGGCCGCGAAGAGGCACGCCGGCAGCACGAGGCCGTGAGTGACATGTTTGGCGACCACAAGGCCAGCAACTATCTGGAAGAGGCCGAACCGGCTCCCGAATCGGGCCGTCCCTAGTCCGGTGGGGACAAAATAGGCAGTCTGCCTGTCTATTCGAGCGGCCGAGATGCAAATCCCGCAGATTGCCTGAATCCTAGGCAATTCGCCCGATTCCGCTCCAACCCGCCCTTGCGGGGTTTCTGACGAGCGATATATTAGGCGATTCGCAAGAGTTTGCGAGCGATGGGCTAGCGTAGCTCAATTGGCAGAGCAGCTGATTTGTAATCAGCAGGTTGTGGGTTCAAGTCCCTCCGCTAGCTCTTTGAGTTGCTGGCTCGTTGAGTCGTTAACTCTAAAATCGCTGGCAAAAGGGGGGCGAGCAAACCGTTCACCTGCACAGTACCGATGGCCTCATAACACGGTTTTGGCGTGACTTGAGGGAACAACGGTGGGTTACCGAAGCGGTCAAACGGGTCTGACTGTAAATCAGATGGCTCTGCCTTCGCAGGTTCGAATCCTGCACCCACCACTGGTTTTCTCGCGGCTCCGTTTGGCTGACGCCAAAACGTCGCTCGCGGGGTGAAGTTTTCTCGCGGCTCCGCTTGGCTAACGCCAAAACGTTGCTCGCGGGTGAAGTTTGCTCGCGGCTCCGTTTGGCTGACGCCAAGACGTCGCTCGCGGGTGAGATTTTCTCTCGGGCTTCGCTTGGATAGTGCTAAGTCGTCGCTCGCGGGATAGAAATAACAACGCAATAAGGTGAGACTTGATGGGGGTGAGTTCCAGAAGCGGGTAGGCGGGTGCTCCGTTTGCTCTCTTCCGCCTTCCCCCTTCGGTTTGCGGGTGTAGCTCAATGGTAGAGCCACAGCCTTCCAAGCTGAAGACGAGGGTTCGATTCCCTTCACCCGCTTTAAGAGCGCTTTGAGGGCTCTCAGCTATCGGCTTTCGGCTACCGGCTTTGAGACAAAAGCCGGCCGCCAAAAACCGACAGCCGACAGCCTTTGTCGGCTGCTGTAGCTCAGTTGGTAGAGCGCATCCTTGGTAAGGATGAGGTCACGAGTTCAAGTCTCGTCAGCAGCTCTTGTTAGCGTTTTTGTTGGGTTACCAAACTAGCACCTTTAAGCGTCCCAAGAAGTTTAGCAGGGAGAACAATGGCCAAGGACACATTCGAGCGCACCAAGCCACACGTCAACGTCGGCACCATTGGTCATATTGACCACGGTAAGACCACGACCACCGGCGCCATCGTCGCCGTGCAAGCGGCAAAAGGTTTGGCCAAGGCCAAGTCCTACGCAGAGATCGCCAAGGGCGGCACCGTGCGTGACGAAACCAAGACCGTGACCATCGCCGCGGCACACGTGGAGTATGAGACCGAGAACCGTCACTACGCCCACATCGATTGCCCAGGCCACGCCGACTTCGTCAAGAATATGATCACCGGCGCCGCTCAAATGGACGGCGCCATCCTGGTCGTCTCGGCGCCGGACGGACCCATGCCACAGACGCGAGAGCACATCCTGCTCGCTCGCCAAGTAGGCGTGCCCAAGATCGTGGTCTACCTCAACAAGTGCGACCTGGTAGACGACGAAGAGCTGCTGGAACTCGTCGAAATGGAAGTCCGTGAATTGCTCGACAAGTACGGCTTCCCCGGCGACGAGATCCCCTTCATCAAGGGCAATTCGAAGCTCGCTTACGAAAGCCCCGACGACCCCGAAGCCCAGAAGTGCATCACCGAATTGATGGACGCCATCGATTCATACATCCCCGAGCCTGTCCGCGAAGTCGACAAGCCATTCCTGATGGCGATCGAAGACGTCTTCTCGATCGAAGGTCGTGGTACGGTCGCCACCGGGCGTATCGAGCGTGGCACTATCAAGGTTGGCGAAGAGGTCGAAATCATCGGCCTTGCCGAGCAGGCGACCAAGACCACCTGCACGGGTGTCGAAGCGTTCAACAAAACGATGGACGAAGGCTTCGCTGGCGACAACGTTGGCTGCCTGCTGCGTGGCGTCAAGCGAGAAGACATCCAGCGTGGTCAGGTTTTGGCCAAGCCGGGGTCGATCACGCCGCACACCAAGTTTGAGGGCGAGGTTTACGTCCTCAGCAAAGAAGAGGGCGGTCGTCACACGCCGTTCTTTAGCGGCTATCGTCCACAGTTTTACTTCCGCACGACCGACGTCACCGGCTCGGCTCAACTGATGGGCGACGCCGAGATGTGCATGCCGGGCGACAACGCCAAGCTGCTCGTCGAACTGTCCAAGCCGATCGCTATGGACGATGGCGTCCGCTTTGCTATCCGCGAAGGTGGCAAGACCGTTGGCTCGGGCGTCGTGACGAAGATCATCGAGTAAGTCGAGGGCGGAAAGTGGAAGGCGGAAGGCGGAGTGTTCGTCTTCCAGCCTTCGCACTGGGGTCGGCCTCCTTGGCCGGCTGAATTTCGCCCTCGTAGTTATGTTGAGAAGGGTACGAAGCCAAGAATGGGCGGGGGAGACGTGGCAACATGTCATTCCCCCGTCCCCATTCCGCCTTCCCCCTTCGCGAAGGGGCGTAGCTCAATTGGCAGAGCACCGGTCTCCAAAACCGGGGGTTGTGAGTTCGAGTCCCACCGCCCCTGCTAATGGGCCGGTTGATGGCAAGAAAGTCCGCCCTCAATCGCCCCAAGCAGATACGAGAAGCCGATAGAATGCGAACTCGCTGCGGAGCAAGTTGCCGAGAAGCAAGTTCGCCGAGACAATCCCGCTGGCTGGCTGCCAGCAACCAACAGCTAACAGTCGAACTAGCGTGACCGCTTACCTTCAACAGCTGTTCCAGTTTGGAACTTACAAGAGCAAGCAAGGGCGAGTCGCCCGGCAAGCGACTTTTGGCGCGCTTGCTGTGGTCGCCGCCGCTGGCGCCTGGGCACTCAAGAGCGCCCTAGAAGCAAGCAGCGACAACTTGGCGAGTTCCGCCGGCGCGATTGCGATTGGCGTCGCTTTGGCGGGATTCTGGGCGGCTTACCGCCTAGTACAGCTGCCGAAGTTCGCCGAGTTCTTGATTGACGTCGAACACGAGATGAATAAAGTCTCCTGGCCGAGCCGGGGGGAATTGTGGAAGGCGTCGCTGGTAGTAATCCTGACAATTTTCGTCCTCGCGGCGCTATTGTTCCTGTACGACTTGCTTTGGTCCAAAGTCTTGGAAGCGATCTTTTTTGTCGCTGGCCAAGTCTTATGAGAGAGACTGCTAAGTCTATGGAATCGCAATACTTATGGTGATTCCTGCGGCATAGCCTAATCGAATAGTTTTGATTAATAAGAATAAGGGGAGCTTCTAAGCGGTGGGTGACGAGCCGGCAAAACTTGACGAGAGTGCCGAAGCTACGGCAGACGCTGCGGTAACTTCCTCACCAGCCGACGCACCGGCAGGCGACACGCTGACGGGCGACGCTGGGGATTCGGCTGACGTTGCTACCGAGTCTGGCGAAGCAGATGCACCGCAACCCGCCGCTTCACCGCAACCTACTGACGAAGCAGCCACGGAAAAGACTGGCGATACCGAGACGGCGGAACATAGCGACTTGGCAGACAGCGACCCAGGTGCCAGCGAGTCATCGGGCAGCGATCTGGAAGGTAGCGATTTGGGGGATCTGGACGATCCCGAACTCGACGGCGAGCCCGACCCTGAGCCTGAAGTGGCGCCGGCGGGACCGATCGAAGTCGCGGAGGACGTCGAAGAGGAGATTCACAAGGATTGGTACATCCTGAAAGTGCAGAGCAATCGCGAGCGGTCGATCGCCGCAGCCCTGCAGCGGAAGGTCGCCATCGAGGGCCTCGAGCACCTGTTCGGCGAGATCATGGTGCCCACCGAAAAGGTTACCGAGTTCAAAGGTGGCAAGAAGAAAATCGTCGAGCGGAAGTTGTGGCCTGGCTACATCGCCGTCGAGATGCACGTAAATGACGATACCTGGTTCGCCATTCGCGAAACGGGCGGTATTGGCGACTTCACCGGTTCCGGTGGCGCCCCCACGCCCATGGCTCCGCACGAAGTCGCAAAGATCCTCCACAAGGAGGAAGAAGAGACCGACGAGGCGCCGAAGCTGAACATCAAGTTCGCGATCGGCGACAAGGTGAAAGTCAACGACGGCAACTTCGAAAGCTTCGAGGGCGAAGTCGCCACGATCGACGAGCACAGCGGCAAGGTAAGTGTTATGATTAGCATCTTCGGCCGATCGACGCCGGTTGAACTGGAGTACTGGCAAGTCGAATCCCTTTAGCAGACACCCTGTAGCAGACACCCGTACTGATTGCGGAGCGAATGCATCGCAATCGACTAATGCGATCCCCCTAATGTGGGACGCCCAAACTGTGGGACGCTGGTCTCCGAGCCAGCGGCTAGCACCACAACTGAGGTAATTCATGGCCAAACAACTCGTCGCCCAAGAGAAGTTCCAGATTCCCGGTGGCCAAGCCACGCCGGCGCCGCCGGTAGGCACCGCCCTGGGTAAGCATGGCGTCAACTTGGGGCAATTCGTCACGGCGTTCAACGACCAGACGCGGGAAGCCAACGGTATGGCGATCCCCGTCGTGGTGAGCGTTTACAACGACCGTTCGTTCGACTTCGTCACCAAAAGCCCCCCCGCGGCTGTGCTGCTCAAAAAGGCTGCCGGTGTCGCCAAAGGCTCCGGCGTGCCAAACAAGACCAAGGTGGGCACGGTGACTGATGCCCAACTGGAAGAGATCGCCAACACCAAGATCGCCGACCTCAACGCCCGCGACATGGAGCACGCCAAGCGAATGATTGCTGGCACGGCTCGCAGCATGGGATTGGTGGTCGAGGGCTAACAAACTGCGGAACTGGCGGACTGCGGAACTGGCGGACTGCGGAACTGGCGGACTGCGGGACTGGGATCGCAGGTTCCAAGGCGGCGGGCAAACAGCGACAATCGTTCGCAGGCGTTTCGCAGCTGACTCTGCAATCTGAAGGCCGCAATCGAAACCGTGGGACGCCGGCCAACCGACCGGCGGCTAGAACCACAACCGAGGAATCTATGCCAAAGCAATCAAAGCGTTACCGAGAGGCTGTCAAGAAACAGCCCAAGGATCCCGTGCCACTCGCCCAGGCGGTAGAGGCACTTAAAAAGTTCGACGGGACAAAGTTCGATCAGTCGGT
>JBCDCL010000202.1:0-5994 GCA_039182175.1 Planctomycetota bacterium | reverse complement strand
TTGCTCGCGTTCGTCATGACCGCCAACGTTGCCGCCGCCACGGGTTTTGCCGAGGGCGTCGAGTTCGTCGATGAAGATGATGCAAGGCGCCCGCTGTTCGGCTTGCTGGAACATATCCCGCACTCGCGCGGCGCCGACACCAACGAACATTTCGACGAAGTCTGAACCGCTGAGGCTGTAAAAGGGAACGCCTGCCTCGCCTGCTACCGCCTTTCCGAGTAGCGTCTTACCAGTGCCCGGAGGACCGACAAGCAGCACGCCTTTCGGGATCCGCCCGCCGAGTCGTTGGTAGCGTTCTGGTTCACGAAGGAAGTCGACCACTTCGCGGAGTTCATCAACCGCTTCGTCGATGCCTGCGACGTCGTCAAAAGTGATTTCCAGATCTTCCTGAGCGTAGAGCTTGCCGCGACTGCGACCAAACGCCATTGGCGAACCGGCGCCGCCCATCCGGCGAAACATAAAGATGATCAGCAGTAGCATGATGATCATGACGACCAGCATCGGGATGTACTGCATCAGCGGATGGGGCTCGCGTTCATTCTTGTAGGGAATGCCCATCTTCGAGAGGAGCTTGGGGAACTCCTGATCGTTGGCGTCCCGGGCCGAAACGATGGTGATGGTTTCAGGCTCCTTGGAAGCAACGCTGCTGCTCGAGGCATCGCCGGTGGCGGTCGCGTCTGCTAGTTCAGTCCGTTCGACTTTCGCCTTTACTTTGCGGCTATCGACGATCACTTCCGACAAATTCGCCAGGCGAATCTTCTTGGCCGGCTGCGATGATTTGTCGACGATCTCAATTGAATTTGTCGCTTGCTCACTGTTGACATCGCTGGCACGAACCAGGTCCTCCAAGTCCGACCAATCGAGTCGTGTTTCCGACGGGCCGCTGAAGATGGACATCAGTAGCAACAGCAGCACCCCGAGGCCAAGCAGGTACCACACGAAGCTTCCGCCGGGAGCTTGGCCTTTGCGATCGCCATTGCCGCCGTCAGACTTGGTACGCTTCTGATCCGAATCCATAACGTCGTTGCCTCTGTGATTTAATCGCTGCCGTAGTGCTTTGAATCGATTCGCGATGCTGCGGGTTGTCACCGCAGCCTGTTGCTGGCTAGTTCGCTGACTTGTTCAAAACGCAGTCGCCGGGTGATCGGTTCGCCTAAGATTTCCTAGTTTCCCTCGGGGCGAATGGCATCGGCTGCCAAACCTAAAGGTTCGGATGCCGTCGGAGCGGCCAAGCTGCCTTGCTGCGGTTTAGACGCCCCCGTAGAATGCCAGATCGCGATACAAACTGCCTGCTGGCTTCATGTTACCGCGACGCTGCCCCGTATCGAACGCCCTACCCGCACGGTTCGCCGAATCCGCAAGCCAACTTCAGCGACAAAATCCCCGTAATCGGCCTGTTCGGATCAAATTACGCCGTTCTCCTGAGTCGTGCGGGCCGCTGAGCGGTCTTGCCACCTCGTTCACCGAACTTCCCCTAGCTTTCCTTCGCTGAGTTGTCCCCATGCCTGCGGCGTCTACGAGAAATGTAGCAGTGCTCGGGGCTACGGGCAGTATTGGTCGCAGTGCGATGCAGGTGATTGCTGCCAGCGAAGGCCGCCTACAGGCCAGCGTGCTTTCCGGTCATTCGCAGCTAGATCTACTCGTCGAGCAGGCCACCGCGGCTCGCGCGAAGCGGATCTTGGCGACCGACGAGGAAGCAGCCGTGCAGCGAGGCTGGGACGATCTCCCGGCGAGCATCGAGTGGCAAGTTGGGCAGTCCGCCCTCGAAAAAGCTGCGGCCGCGGATGATGTCGACATAGTCCTGGCTGCGATCGTCGGCAGTGCTGGGCTGCGCAGTACCTGGGCTGCCTTGGAAGCAGGCAAGACGGTCGCCCTGGCGAATAAAGAGACGCTGGTGATGGCGGGGCCGCTGATTGGCGACTTGATCGAACGAACCGGCGCCAAGTTACTGCCTGTCGATAGTGAGCACAGTGCCATTTTTCAAGCGATGCAAAGCGGCCAGCGAGACGAAGTACGCCGCGTGATCCTAACGGGCAGCGGCGGGCCTTTCCGTACTTGGTCGGCCGAAAGTCTGACCAGCGTCACGGTACACGATGCGCTCGAGCATCCTACCTGGAACATGGGCCCCAAAAACACAATCGACTCGGCCACGATGATGAACAAGGCGCTTGAAATTATCGAAGCGCATTGGTTGTTCGATCTCTCGGCGGATCAGATCGAGGTGATGATTCATCCTCAATCGATCGTCCACTCGATGGTTGAGTTTGTTGACGGCTCCGTAATCGCACAGCAGAGCCCGCCCGACATGAAGATGCCGATCCAATATGCGTTGGAGCATCCGCATCGCACAGCAGGCGCCGCCACGCCTACCGATTGGACGCAGTCGATGCACCTGTACTTCGAACCCGCTGACCACGACCGCTACCCTGCCCTCGGCTTAGGGTTTGATGTGGTGCGTGCAGGCGGTTCGAGCGGCGCCGTCCTCAATGCCGCTAACGAAGCAGCCGTCGAAGCCTTTCTTGATGGCGATCTTCATTTCACCGAAATCGTACCGGCGTGCCGGAGCGTTCTAGAGTCCCATAATTTCGAGGCCCGACCGTCGCTAGAGCAACTGACGCGACTCGATCAATGGGCTCGCAAGGAGGTTAGCACGTGGGTCTGTGCCTGATTGCTGCAATGTCACTTCCAAACTTGGGTGGCATCTTGCTAGCCGCAGCTGGCTTGGGGTTTGTGATTTTCGTTCACGAACTTGGCCACTTCGCCGTCGCGCGGATGTGTGGCGTGAAGTGCGAGAAGTTCATGGTCGGCTTCGATTTCTGGGGCTTGAAGTTCAGCCGAAAGTGGGGCGAAACCGAGTACGGCATCGGCGTGTTTCCCCTGGGCGGCTACGTCAAGATGCTCGGCCAGGATGACGACCCCTCGAAATCAATGGAGCAGCTGGAAGCTTCGCAGGTCGCCGCCGATTCTGAGTTCGCAAAAGAGATTACCGGCCCGGATGGCAAGACACGCATTGTCGACCGCCGCAGCTACCAGGCCAAGTCGGTGCCGCAACGGATGGCTATCATTTCGGCGGGGGTGATTATGAACATCATCTTTGCCTATGTGTTTGCGTTCATCGCTTTTGGCATCGGGGTGGAATACGCACCCTGCGTCGTTTCCCAAACGGCGCCCGGCGCCCCCGCATGGCAGGCAGGGCTTGAGGCAGGCGACGAGATCGTGCAGATCGGCGATCGCGAGCGTCCCGGCTTCGAGCACCTGATGGCAGGCGTATCGCTTGGCGACCTGGAGAATGGCGTCAAGTTTCGCGTGCTGCGAGCAGCCACAGGCGAGGTCGAAGAACTGATCCTGAAGCCGAAGAGGAAAGAGGGCGATACCGCGAAGATCGGTGTTACGAGCCCCCTGTCGAATTTCATTGTGAACGACAAGGAGGGCCTGCAAAAGCTCATGGAACGTGAGTCCTTGCCGCCCGTGGCTGCCGGGGACGAGATAATCGCCATCAACGGCGAGCCTATTAGTTCCTACCGCGACCTCGCTTCTCAACTTGCCCTCAATGCGAGCGAGCCGATCGACGTCACCGTCCGCCGCAAGGCGACAAGTAGCAGCGAAGCGGAGGGCGACAGCACCGAAAGCGAAGTCACCTTCAGTGTGCCTGCTCAGCCGGCACGCCGGCTCGGCCTGGTGATGACGATGGGACCGATCTTCGGCATCCAACAAGGCTCCCCTGCAGAAGCTGCCGGTTTGAAGCCCGGGGACAAGATTACCGCCATTGACGGGCAAAGCATCGGAGCGGCATCGTCGGGCGAGCCCGGGATAGATCCACTTGCACTGCCTGAGCTGCTCGCGGAATCTCAAACCACGGTCACCCTGTCGGTCCTGCGAGCCGATGCTGGGGAGAACGCCGAGCCGGAGTCAGTGCAGGTCACGCCACGCAAGGTGACCTGGATAGAAACACCCGTAGGGCCAGACTCGCCGATGCCGTTGCCAGCGCTCGGAATCGCTTATGAAGTGGAACCCACCGTCGCGGCCATAGTAAGCGGCGGTCCCGCGGAATCTGCCGGTATCCAGCCGGGTGACAAGATTCGTGCGGTAACAATCACCCGACCGGCATCCGGCGACGAAGAAGCAAGGACGGGCTCCAAGACGGTTATAGGCGACGGTCCGGGCGCCTATGCATGGCCATCGATTCACATCGCCGTGCAGAGACTAAAGGAGGGCTCAGAAGTCGTCCTTACGCTCGATCGAAGCGGCGCCGAGAAAGAAGTCGAGGCTCGAATCTCACCAGACAAATCGCCCGACGCGTTTGTGGTAGAGCGACAGCTTACTGCCCTGCTGCAGCCGCCACTCCGCATGCGCGAAGTGACGTCGATTTCGGATCAAGCGTGGCACGCTTGGGACCGGACACAGTTCTCGCTGACGACGGTCGTCCGATTCGTAAGGAAGATCTTCGCTAACCAAGTGCCCACCAACAAACTTGGCGGTCCGCTGCAGATTTTGAACATGTCCTACACGGTCGCCAGCCACGACTTGGCGTCGTTCCTGCTATTCCTCACGCTGCTAAGCGCTAACCTGGCGGTCCTCAACTTTTTGCCAATCCCCGTACTCGACGGAGGCCATATGGTCTTCCTCGCCTACGAAGGAATTACGGGGAAGCCAGCGAACGAGAAGTTGATGGTCGGCTTGCAGGTCGTCGGTATGCTACTGCTGCTTTCGCTGATGATCTACGTTACGCGGAACGACATCATGAGCATGTTCTTCAAACAGGCCTTGTAGTCAAGTTACGGCGACGACTCCAATTCTTCGATCGTCTTTGGCCAATCGCCTTTGAGCAGCCGCGATAAGGAGCGGTCCGCCAAGAGCTTGCCTCCTGTTTGGCAACGCGGGCAGTAGTTGGTTTCGTTGTCGGCGTAGCGAATTCGTTGGACTTTCGTACCGCAAACAGGACAAGGCTCGCCGAACTTTCCGTGGACGGCCATCTTAGGATGAAACGCCGTGACCTTTTCTGGAAAGCCATCGCCGACTTCTGTTCGTAGTCGTTCGGTCCATTGGCTAAGAACGTCGCGGCAGGCGTTGTGCAGTTGTTCGATTTGCTCGTCAGTCAGCCGGCTAGTCCAAACAATCGGCGACAGCTTTGCCGCGTGCAGAATCTCGTCGCTGTACGCATTGCCGATACCGTCAAACAATCGCGGATCGGTGAGCGACCGTTTCAGCGTGTGATTCTCAGACAATAGGCGTTCGCGAAAAGTCTCCAGCGGCGCCGTAAGTACATCGATACCGCCGCGCTCAAAGGGCTTCAACTCGGCTCCGCAGGCGATGACATGCAGCGACGCCCGCTTCTTGGGACTTGCTTCGGTGAGCACGAGCGTTTGCTGGATGTCCTTGCTGCCGTCTCCGGGCGCCTCGCCGAAATGAAACGCTGCTAGGTCCGTCTTGCTCTTCGGCCGCGCTCCAGGTTTACGAACGTGGAACCTACCGGCAATCATCAGGTGAAAGACATAAATCAAGCCACCTTCAAACCGCCACACCAGCCGCTTGCCGAGCCGATCGACGCTCTGGAGAGAGCAGCCGATGCAATCACTCGGATCAGGCTCGAACGTTCGTACCAGGAATGGACTTTTGATGTCGGTTCGTATGAGTTTTTTACCGACCAACAGCCGCTCTAGCGATTCGCGATAGATCGTGATGTCGGGAAGCTCAGGCATCGGTTCCGATTAGGCAAACTGGGCGTCATGCGGCGTTGGGAAAGCTTGCTACAGCGTCGCCGATCGCTTTGCAGCGGACGTAGCGAAGGCGCCGATGCTGGCAGATGTAACGATTGTACTCTCCAGCCGCCGCCGACACCGCTCGCGATCCTGGCCATGTTCCCAAACGCCGCTCCGACGAATCGAAGCCGACTTCAGCCCTACTTTGCGTCACTTTTCGTGTCGGCCTGCCTGATGCCCTGCTTTGGCTGTGGCCTGAGCAAACCGGTAAAGGTGTGCATGAAGGGCGATATCA
>JBCDCL010000201.1:0-6007 GCA_039182175.1 Planctomycetota bacterium | reverse complement strand
GGCTGTCTCGGTTCGCTCGAAACGGGTGGCGGCGAGCAAGAGGATGGCCACGGCGCCACGGAGAAGCTGTCGCACGATCAGCTCCTCACTGACCCCGACGAAGCGGAGCAGTTTGTCGCCGCTACGGGTGTCGACGCCTTGGCGGTCGCCATCGGCACCAGCCACGGCGCCTACAAGTTCACAAAGAAGCCAACCGGCGACGTGCTGGAAATGGACCGCATTGAAGAAATTCACAAGCGGCTCCCCAACTGCCACCTCGTCATGCATGGGTCGAGCAGCGTTCCACAAGAGCTGCAAGACATCATCAACAAGTACGGTGGCGAGATGCCACAAACGTACGGCGTGCCTGTCGAGGAGATTCAAAAGGGCATCAAGCATGGCGTCCGCAAAGTGAACGTCGACACCGACAACCGGATGGCGATGACGGGCGCCGTGCGCAAGCTTTTGATGGAGCACCCAGAGAAGTTTGACGTACGCGACTGGATGAAGCCCGCTCGCGAAGCGATGAAAGAAGTCTGCATGGCCCGGATGGAAGCTTTCGGCCAGGCAGGCAATGCTGGCAAGATCGAGTGCGTATCGATCGATCAATACGCCAGCCACTACGCCGCGGTCTAATCCGCTCGGCGAAGGAAGACTATTAAAGCCGGCGACCTACGGGTCGCCGGCTTTTTTGTTGCCTGGGCGGAGTTGCAGTACGATACTAAAGCCATGGTCGCTAAGAGTAACCAACTGAATCACAAACCGCTCGTCACAGCGGAAGAACTTTCTGGATGGCCGGATCCGCATCATTGCCGCCGCGAACTTGTTGACGGCATCGTTGTGCAAAAGCCACTTCGCTACGCGAGCAATGCACTCGTCTGCTCACGAACCGCTTTTGAGCTTCAAACAGCTGTGCGTTCAAAAAAATTCGGAGTCGTAGTAGGTCCGGGGTGTGGGTTCGTTGTTGCACGAAATCCGGATTCCGTGCTTGCACCAGCTGCCGCGTTTGTAAGTGCTGCCCGCCTGTCGCGGCAGGCTCTTGGCTCTTTTTTCTTCCCATGTGCCCCGACGCTTGCCGTGGAGGTCGTCTCGCCGAATGAGTCGGCTGACGAAGTGCACGCCAAGGCGCAGATGTGGATCGAGTCGGGTAGCGAAGTTGTGTGGCTCGTCTGGCCCGGCGACCGGACGGTGAGCGTCTATCGTTCGCCCGATAATGTCCGGGTGCTCACGACCGGCCAAACCCTTGAAGGCGATGACGTCCTTCCTGGCTTTGCCGTGCCGGTGGCTGACCTATTCGCCGGGCTGAAGTGAAGGAGCACTCGGGTGATGCGTCTCATAATCCTGGCGGCCGTGCTGGTCTGTGCGAACTTATCTGCTGGCTCGGCGACGGCGGCGACCTACGCCAAGCCCGAGCTACTGGCGAGCCAGGAGTCGTTGACCACCCTTTGGCGACGCGGGGCGCCGGTTGTCGTGCTCGATGTACGTTCACGGGCTGAATTCGATACGCTGCACATTCCGACGGCTCGCCACGTTGACATCTTCGAGTGGAAGGCGGCGTTTGGCGATGGGACCGACGCCGCGGCATGGAGCCGACAGATTGGCGATCTGGGTATCGACGCCCGAACGACCGTCATCGTCTACGACCGATTTACATCGCCCAGCGCCACGCGGGCATGGTGGTTGCTCAAGTATTGGGGCGTCGCTGATGTGCGTGTCCTGGATGGTGGCTGGTTGAGCTGGACGCCGCGGCCGCTTGATCCAATGCCCGAGCAACGCCCGCCGACCGAATTCCTTGCTCAACCGCAACCCGAGCGATTGGCGACGCTCCGCGAAGTCGAAGCGATTGCTGGCGATCAAACGGACGTCTGTTTGGTAGATACGCGTACCAACCAGGAATGGAACGCGGGCATCATCCCCACCGCCAGCCACTCGGACTGGATCAACTACGTCGATCCGGAGACAGCCAAACTACGCCGACCGGATGAACTGCTGTCGCTACTCGCAGCCGCTGGCTACGACCCGCAGCGGCCTGCGGTGACCTATTGCCGTTCGGGCGGGCGGGCATCGCTCGTGGCGTTCGTCATGGAACTCATGGGCGGCCAACCAGCAGCCAATTACTGGGGCAGTTGGAACGAGTGGAGCGGAGTGAGGGATGAGGGGTCAGGGGTCGGGGGCCAGGGAAGCTCGGCTGGGCCTGAACCTATCACCAATCCAATCCCAAATCCCTGACCCCTGACCCCTGAATCCTCATCCCTCCCCCCTCCAATGATTCGCCGCGATGTGCCGCTGAACGCCGATGCTCGCGAGTGGCTTTTGATTTCGCAGGTCGAGCACGCGCGGATCAGTCACCAACTGGCGGCCGCGTGGCACGGGTTGTTGTCCGAGGCGCCCACTTCGGTGCGGGAAGAATGGCTAGCGGCCGTATTGCATCATGATGATGGCTGGAAGCCGTGGCAGGCAGCGCCAGGGATCGATCCCGAGCATGGCCGGCCCTATGGCTTTACCGAAATGCCGCCGGAGGGAGCCCAAGCGATTTGGACGCGGTCGATCGACGCCTGCCTAGCGATCGGTCCGCTCGCTGGCTGGGTGGTAGCGAGCCACTTTATCGAGCTGCAAGGCAAACCTGACGACGACTTCCCCGAGTGGGCCCGCTGGCTTGGCGAGCAAGATCGCCGCCGGGCCGAATGGTTCGACCAGTGGCACTTGGCCGAGCCGGCGACACACACCCAGGCGCTCGCCGACAAGTGCCTAGAGCTATTGCGTCAATTCGATTGGCTTAGTCTCTGGCTCTGCTGCCGAGCGCCGATCGACGCCCGCGACCCGGCAGAACCACTAGAGCTTGGCGCCGCCGAGCACCAGTTTGGCCCCTACCTATTCACGCCCCGCGGCCCGGCGATTGAAGTAACGCCCTGGCCATTCGAGTCGCCCACCGTAGACATTGTCGCCAACGCACAGCGTGCCCCCGTAGGCGTATACGAGTCGGCGTCGCAGATGCCGACCTCCAAAACGCGAGCCGCCTGGCGACTGGCGAGAGCTTAGCGCCGTTGGACAAGCATCATCGCAGGATGCCGCTTTCGCCGGCGGCGGTTGCTTCGTCGGCGTCGACCAGGGCGATTAGTTTCTTGCCCGCCTTGGGTTCGATTTTGTGATCGGACGAGCAAATCGTCAGTTGGCCTTTTTCGGGGATGACAAACAGCAATAGCGCCGATGGATAGAGATTGCGGAAGTCATCCATCTTGAAGTCTTCCGTGAGCGTCGTCTTCTTGATCACCGCGCCGGCGCTAAAGCGAAGCTGCAGGGCGTCGTGCGTGACGCCATCGGCGAATAGGGTCCGGCCGCGGCGGTGTGAGGGGACACGTTCGTGCCGTTCGTGGGCTGGTGGCGAGGCAAATTGGTAAACGTTGGCGGTGCCAAACTGCTCGGCAAACTCGGTGGCGGCTAGCGAGTTGACCTCGTCGTTCGGCGTCATGGCCACCAGTCGGCCGATATCGCCCAGGTCGGTCTCTTCATGCACAAAGTTGCTGCCGATGCTGGCGTAACAGACCGGCAGGCCTGCCATGCGTGCCGCCGAGATGTTCTGCGGATTGGTGTCCACCAGCAGCGTGTCGAAGCCCTCGGTCTTGAGGGACGTGGCGATCTCACGAATCATCGGCGAGGCGCCAGCGAAGAGCACGCCCTGGGGATTTTCGCCCGCTAGGCCTAACGCCTTGGCGACCCGACTGAGCGACAGTCCGTAGACCGCCACCGTGCCAACGATCACCAAAAACGCCGCCAGCACCATCCGGTCTGCTTCAGCCTGCATGGCCGTGCCTTCGAACTCTAATGCCAACAGCGAGGCGACGGCGGCGGCGACGATCCCGCGAGGATGAATCCAACAGAGCAGCAGCCGCTCGTTCTTTCGCAAGTCGCTACCAACGGTCGCCAGCCCGGCGGCGATCGGACGAATCACCAAGATGATCGCCGCGAGAAACGCCAACCCTCCCCATCCGATCTCTCCCAGTTGCTGCCAGCCAAACGGTACGCGCGAAGACAGCACGATAAACAGCACCGAGATCAACAGCACGCGGAGGTTTTCTTTGAACTCGACCACATGCTTGACGGTGACGCGATCTTGATTGGCGAGCAACAGGCCAAGCACGGTGACGGTGATTAGTCCCGACTCTTCGCTTAGGTAGTTCGACACGGCAAAGACGACGATCACCAATCCAAGGATCACTGGATTCTGCAGATAGTCCGGCACGAGGTAGCGGCTTAGCAAACCGATCACCAGCGCCGCCGTGGCGCCGCCCAGCGTCAGGCCAATCACCAGGGTGAACGCGAGATTGCGGAGCGTTTCGCCCGCCAGTACGCCACCCGCTCCGGCGAGGGCGACATCGTGCGTCGCTACGTGGCGAACTGCCTCAAACACCAACGCGGCCAGCACGGCGCCGATCGGGTCGTTGACGATGCCTTCCCACTTGATGATCGACCCCACTCGGCGGTCGGGCCGGACCTGCCGCAGCAGGGGCAAGATAACCGTCGGGCCGCTGACGGTTAGCAAGGCGCCAAGTAGCGTGGCGATCGGCCAAGAGAAACCCATCAACAGCCGCGCGGCCAGCGTCCCGCCGATCCAGGTGACCAAAAGGCCAACGGTCACCAGCCGGGCAACCACGCCGCCGGTCCCTTGGACTTCGCTGAATTTGAGGCTCAAACCCCCTTCAAACAGAATGACGCCGACCGCTAGCGAAACCATCGGCAGCAGGGCGTCGCCAATGTACTCGTCGGGTGGCCCGGCCAGCTGGCCGAGGGCGACGCCAAAGCCCAGTAGCAGCACGATCGCCGGCAGTTGCAGCCGCCAAGCAATCCATTGGGCCGAGGTACCCAGCGCCAGCACGGCCGCCAGATAGAGGGGAGTCCAGTCGTGCATAGTGGGAGCGGGTGACCTGCGGTGATCGGCTGGCGAGTGAGTAACGAAGGACTCATCGCCGTAGAGTAGCAGTGAGCTGGATTGCAAGTGTAAGCAGGCAACCGCCAGCGAGCGAGCCACCCCACCCCGGTGCGAATTTCACGAGATTTCCCGAAACCTACTGCCGCGATTCCCGTTTCATCTATTCAGACGGCAGTTTTCGTGCCGTCCCAATCGTTGGGCCTCGGTCTTTTGCAACATGTCGCGGCCGACGCAGCACCACCAGCAATTCTGGGAGTAAACCATGACATACCAATCTGTACTGCTCATGATCAGCGCTCTGCTGACGGCCGCCAGTGTCGGGGAGAGTGGCGCCCAAGCGGGGGAAAACCAAGAGCGAGGCCCCCGCGGGCCGCGTGATCCCGAACGCATGCAACGAATCCTCGAGCGGTTTGACGAGGACGGCGATGGCGAGCTGAGCCTCGAAGAGCGGCAAACCGCCCGCGAGACGATCATGTCCGAGCGGGGCGCCCGCGACGGCCGACGCGATGGTCGGCGTGGGGGCGAGGCGGGCAAGCGGCGTGGCGCCGGTGGCCCTGGCGGATTCGGTGGCCGGATGGATCCCGAGACGCTGTTCGACCGCATCGACGCCGATGGCGACGGCACAATCACCAAGGATCAATTCGTCACGTTCGTCACCGAGATGCGGGCCAAATGGCGAGAGATGGCACGCGAGCGGCGTGGCGATGGAGGTTTCCGCGGCGAGGGACGCCGGCCACGGCCGCGCCCGCCGGTCGAAGAATCGGGCTCGGATGCACAGGGCGGCGATGACTTGGGCAGCGGTTCTGTGAGCGAAGACCAGCCCGCCGACGATTAGCCGGCCGACGAGTAGCGTACCTGCGAATAGCCAGCCGACGCCGTTACAACCGGCGCCATCGCCTCAAACGACCGGGCCTTCTGGCGGGCAGGCGTTTGCCCGCCACTGGGCGGCCAAATACAATGGGGTCATCGCCGCGTAAGTTGTTGCGTGGCAGAGAGCTTATGACCCAACGCTGGTATTGGACGGATCCTCTTCCCACCGGCTGCCCGCCGCCCGTCCTGTTTGGATTGCCCCTATGCAATCGGCCCGCCCGACCCTGTTTG
>JBCDCL010000200.1:0-6012 GCA_039182175.1 Planctomycetota bacterium | reverse complement strand
CGATGCAGTGGTCCTTTGGCGAATTGGGCGTCGAAGTAAGTGGCTCGCTGGTGGCGGGCTTGCTCGCCGCTTCGGCAATCCTGGTCGCGCTGCCCGAGGGCTTGGTCGCCAGTTGGTTGCACCAGCCGAGCTGGTTGGCGCGACTTGCCGCCATTGCTTTGGCGTTGCCTGCTTACACTTGTTCGGTGCCGTCGATCATCATCGCCGGCAGCCTCCTCGCACGTGGCGTTGATCCGGGGGTCGCCATCGCCTTCCTCATCGCGGGACCTGCCACAAACCTGGGCGAGCTGAATGCCATTCGCAACGCCATGGGTTGGCGTTCCGCAGTGCTTTACACGGGCTCGCTGATTGTCATTGCATTTGCCGCCGGCATGGCGACGAGCTTTCTTCCCGCGTGGATCAGCCCGACGGAGCAACTGGTCGCCGGTCAGCACTCGCACTTCGGTCATAACCACACGCACGCCGTCGAATCGGTCACGATTGGCGGCAGTGGTCTTTCTCTTGCCGACTTTGCTTGGTGGCGATGGCCATTCGCAGTTGGGGTGGCCGCGATGGCGATTCACTCCACCGCCGATTACGTGCGGCAGCGAATCCGGCCGAAGCAGTCACCGATCGCGACGCCGGCAACCTACGGAGTGGCGACCAAATGAGCCTCCCACGCACTCAAGCGATTCTCCGCCGAATTCCAAAGCCGATACGCGCAATCGGTGCGTGGATTGTGCGTATGACGACCACCAACTTCTGCCCCTGGGCGGATGTCTACGTTGCCTGGCTGCGAACGCCACTCGGCGTGATGCTGATAGCGGCGACTTGTTCGCTCCTTTGTGGGTTGTTCTTGGCGCCGCAAGGCTATGCAATCTTTGCAGCGATTGTGTCCGTAATGCTGCTCGGTTTCGCATGGCCCTGGATCGCGATGCGGGCGATTTCTTGCCGCGTTGTATTCGTCGGACGACGCGGCCGAGAGAACCGACCGGCTCAAGCCAAGCTGATCGTCACTAATCGCTGGCCTTGGCCTGTGTGGGGACTCGCCGTCGAGAATCCGCTAGACGCCGACCAGCCAGACGCAGCGGTGACGCTCGCGAGAATCAACGGTTGGTCACGTTCGACGTTCGACTGCTCGTTCGTGCCAACGCTACGCGGTTCGTTTCCCCGGCAAGAAGTTAGCATCGGCACGGGCTTCCCCTTTGGCATTTACCAGGCGTCGTCCGTTGTCACGGTTCCACGGAAGTTGATCGTCTGGCCGGAGTCTTTCTGGCTGCCGCCGCTTGAGGTTGGCGCCCCCTATCGTCACTGGTCGGGCGTCTTGTCGGACAGACTCACCGGCACGACCGGCATCCGGCATGGAGTTCGTCCCTACCGCCCCGGAGATGAGCTGCGTGATGTCCATTGGGCGAAGACCGCGCGGCATGACGAGGTGATTGTTAGCGAGCGCGAAGCATGCACCGTCCAGCGACTTGCCGTGATCGTCGACACGGATCCATCGCGGCACGCCGGCGTGGGTGGCGAATCGACTTTGGAGTGGTCGCTACGCATCGCTGCCAGTATTTGCGAGTCCGTGACCACGCAGCAGTGCGGCGTAGAACTGTGGCTCGGAGACGAGTTGATCGTCGCAGAGGGCGTGAATGCCCATGAGAAACTGCTCGATGCAATCGCAATGTACGACGCGAGAGAAGCAACGCAGTCCGGTTCACCCACGCCTCAGACCAATCGTATTTCAAGCAGCAACGCAATCACGATCTGCCCCAACACGTCACCAGTTCGGGCAGACCGGGCGATCGTGCTGCATACTGCTGGCTTTGACGATCGTCGCGACAACTCGACGGCAACGGCGACTGGATGGATCGACATCGTCAGCCCAGAAGACATCCCCGGCCAGATGCTACGCGGATGGCGGCTCGGATTTAGAGGGGTTGGCGTCCGAGGAGGGGGCCACCAGGGATCGAATCGTCAGAGGGTGAGCGTCGACGGATTGGATAGCGAGGAAAGTCGCCAAGGGGTCCGTCATGTCAAATAGCAGCCACCTCAGGCGGGTAACGCTCCTGTTGGTCGCGATCGCGACTGCCCAGGTGCAATTCGCCGTGCATGCGATCCGCCCTGGCTCGGGATTGTGGGAATCGGCGATTGCCATACCGCTGGCGATTGCCTTGTGGGCGGTCGCTCGCCGCCGGCCTGCCCGCGACCGAGACGTCGGCCTGGTTGCTGCGGTGCTTGCGCTTGGGCTATTTCCCCTGGTATGGGACCCCGTGTCTCGTGCACTGCTTGGCGTCGGCTTGGCGTACGAGGTGCAACTCGCCTTCGTGCTACGCAACACGATGCTCGCCCTCGCAGCCACGCCGCAACTGCCAAGAGCGACGGTGAATGCGACGCTCGGCAGCCTCTTCCTCGTCGTCTTCTGCGCAATGTGGTCGATCGACGCGTGGACCATGACGCTGCTCGTTTTGTATTCGATCGTCGGCGTTTGGTGGCTCCTTGCCGCATATTGGGATGGTCTGGGGGGCAGATTTGCCGACTCTTCGGAAACCGCCATCCCGATCAAGCCAGCCGTCGCCACGGTGGTGATGCTCGCACTTTTGATCGCAGTCGCGGTACCGCTCGCCAGCCGGTCGGTGACGACGAGTGCCCTGGCCGGTTTCCTCCCCAGCTCGGGCGGTACGCAGTGGTCGGACCAATTCGCCAACGGCGGCGTCGGCGACGGCCAGCAGCTGGTAGGCGCCAAAGAGGAGGCCTCGAGCTTTGGCCCGATCGACTGCGAGCTGTTCCTCGAATCGAAGATGCCAAGCTTGTACGACGCCTTTAACGAATTCTCCGACGCGGTTCCGAAGAAACCGAAAGAAAGGCGGCGGGCGATCCCACTGGCTCCGTCGCAGGTTCAAACCAACCATAAGAAGCGCGGCGTCAATCAACAGGCGACGCGGGAGTTCAGCGCCGTTCGGCAAAAGACAAAACGCCGCGACATTAACGACGACCGGCTTTCAACAGCCCTGTTGCACGTCGTCGGTCGTACTCCGCAGCACCTGGCCCTAGAGACTTTTGACCAGTGGGATGGGCATTCGCTCATCGCCTCTACCGAAGGCGAAGTGCTAGGCACGAGACTCTACGCGGCCGATGCCATCAGCAAACGCTGGCTGAAACTCGCGGTGCGTCGTCCGGACGAAGCGTTTCCCACCGTTGAGGACTCTCAAGTTCGCGTCATCAACCTCAAGACTAACCGCGTGCCGACGCCCGCCGGGACAACGGCCGTGACGATGAAGGGCTTGCACGCCGCGAACATGTTCAAGTTTGCCGACGACGGATCGCTGGCAATGGACGTACCCAGCGTGCCAACGTTCTCCGTGTTCGAATTTCAGTCGGCAGCCCAAGCGCGGTACGCCCCGCCCAAGCTTCACCAAGCCACAGTTTCTGACACCAGCGCGACCAGTGGCCAAGCATCGGGCAAGATCACGCAGCTTGCGGCCGACTGGGTGAAGAATGTGCCGGCGGGCTGGGCTCAGGTCGAAGCCATTGTGTCTCGGCTGGCGGAGCACTGTACGCACGATCCCGAAGCGGTTGTCTCCGCAGACGCAGACGACGCACTTGAGTATTTCCTCTTCCAATCAAGGCGTGGGCCTGACTATCTATTTGCGACGACGACTGCCGTCATGCTGCAGTCGCTTGGTTACGACACGCGGGTGCGTGCCGGCTTTTATGTCGATCCAAAACGCTATAACTACCAAGCTCGATTGACGCCGGTCGTGCTAGAAGATGCCCACTTCTGGGTAGAAGTGCTTACCTCCGAAGGTGCACGAATCACCAAGGAGGGCGAGTCTTTAACCGGTGTGTGGGCCACGATCGAGGCAACGCCTGGCTACCAGCAACGATACGCCCCCGAAACGCTGCTCGGCCGCCTCTCGCGAGTGGCGAGTTACTGCGTTGCATCCGTTGTAGCGGCGCCGTTTGCTTCGGTTGCTGTGGCTGCTGTGTTGGTGATCGCCTACATGCGGCGGCGCCCACTGCTCGACACTTTGATCTTTAGTTGGTGGTCGATTCGCTCCCGCACAGCCGAGGCAGGGCGGTTGACGCTCGTTACGCTGCGGCTGCTCGAATGGCGAGCGTGGCTTTATCGCGAATGCCGGCCCGCCGGCACGCCGCTCGGTAGGTGGGGGGCCCTGGCGTCGCACCAAGACTTTGCATCGCTGGCAAGTTGGGCACTGTATGGCTCCGGAGCGACCGCCCCACTCCCAGCAGCAGCGACACAGGACATCTGCCGACGCGCAATCAAGACGCCATTCGGCTCAAGCATAGAAGGCAAACGCAGCAATGAAAGTAAGAAGGGATCCACGTGCACACGGTAGTTAATCCACCCCGCTCTGAAGGCCCGTCCGATCTGGCGGTTGTCGAGCAGATTCGCACGGAGCTAAATCGATCGCTCCGCGGCAAAGCGGATGTCGTCGAGATGGTCCTCGCTTGCCTGTTCGCACGCGGGCACCTGCTGCTCGAGGATGTCCCCGGATTGGGCAAGACGACGCTGGCCAAAGCGCTCGCACACGCGGTTGGTGGCCGGTACTCGCGGGTCCAATGCACGCCCGACCTGATGCCGAGCGATGTGACCGGCTTCAACATGCTGAATCAAAAGACGCGAGAATTCGAATTTAGCGATGGCCCTGTCTTCGCCGACGTGCTGCTCGCTGACGAGATCAATCGCGCGACGCCAAGAACGCAAAGCGCCCTCTTCGAGGCAATGGCAGAGCGGCAGGTCACGATCGATCGCCAGCAGCGGCTGCTTCCCGAAACGTTCTTTGTCATCGCCACGCAAAACCCTGTCGAAAGCCACGGCGCCTATCCGCTTCCCGAGGCCCAGCTCGACCGTTTTGCGATGAAGGTATCGATCGGCTATCCCGACTCCGAAAGCGAACTCGCGATGCTTCAGGACGACGCTACGATGCCGGCTGCCGACGGTGCGGGCGACGCGGTCCTCGACCCCACGCGGTTGGCAGAACTACAGTCGCAGGCAGCCACGACGACTGTTTGCGAGAAGGTTCAGCGTTATCTTATCGCCTTGGCGAAAGCGACCCGCGAAGATGAGCACGTGCTGCTCGGCCTTAGTCCGAGGGCCTTGCTCACCTGGCAACGCGTCGCACAAGCGAGAGCCTTTTTAGCCGGTCGATCTTACGTAACCCCGGACGACGTGCAGGACGTTGCCACACCGGTGCTGAGCGTCCGCCTTGTGGGAGACCTTGCGGATGTAGACGGCTACATCTCCGAATCGTTGGCCAAGATCCCGACCCCAACGTTCGATTAGCGTCCTACGCCTTTGCCGAAACAAGTTGCTAGTCACTACTGATATTGGAGTTTCCGTGACGACCCACTTCCGCATCTTTCCGCTCGCACTGCTCGTCGTGACCTTGGCGATCGCAGGTTGCGAGCCGGCCGATTCCACTACCGATGTCGATGGCCATGAGCACGGCCACGAACACGATCACCATCACGGTAGTCGTCCTGATTCGCTGCATGCTGCCGTCCACCAGCTGACCGAAATCCTCGACGAGATTCGCGCGGCGATCGTCGAAGGCGATGCTGAAGACGCCCACGAGCCTCTCCACGAAGCGGAAGAATTGCTCGCAGTCTTGCCGGACGTCGCCGCGGAGACCGACCTGCCTGAAGTCGAGTGGACCGCTGTTAAAATGGCGACAGAGCGGCTCAAAGAATCGGTCGCGGTGATTGACGAGGCCTTTCATGCCGAAGGTGGCGACGAAAAGTCGGCCTACGAGCAAGTGGCGGAGTCGCTAGAAGTTGCCTTGACGGCCATTCGTTCCCGATTACCGCTCACCGGCGAGGATCCTGCAGAGGCTCACCACGAGGAGCACGATCATCACGACGACCACGATCATCACAACGGGGATGAAGACCACGACGAGGATGATCACACAGACGACGATCACGATTCTGCGACTACCTCCGAGGGAGAGACGCCGTGACCGGGTCTATCGACGCCATCTTCTGGGGCAGCCTGTTGCGGTTCGGCCAAGCAACCCT
>JBCDCL010000199.1:0-6029 GCA_039182175.1 Planctomycetota bacterium | reverse complement strand
TAGCGACGCCGCGGCAGGTGTCTTTCGCCTAGATTGCTTCGGCGCCGCGTTCGCCGGTGCGGATGCGGACGCAGTCGTCTAAGGGGAGGACGAAGATTTTGCCGTCGCCGATTTCGCCGGTCTCGCCAGAGCGGCCGCCCTTGATGATGGCGTCGACCGTCGGCTCGACGAATTCATCATTAACGGCGATTTGAAGCTGCACTTTGCGGAGCAAATTTACCGAGATCTCATTTCCGCGATACAGCTCGGTCTGCCCCTTCTGCCGGCCAAAACCTTGCACATCCATGATGGTCAGCCGGACGACTTCGACCTCTGAGAGGGCCGCTTTGACATCTTCAAGCTTGCTCGGCTGAATGACCGCGATAATGAATTTCATGGGGGAGGGGTCGGGGGCGAGGAGTCAGGGATCAACGTATCGGGGATCGAGGCGCCAGGGATGAGGTTGCGAGCTTATAGTCTGCCGAGCGTGTAGCATTTCATGCAAGGGCCACGCACGTAGAAAGATCCTGTTAGACCCCGTTCCGCTTCCTGGCCCCTGGCCCCGAATCCTCATCCCTTCTCAGCAAGGACACCCCGGCGTGGGCAGATCAGGCGGATAACCCACCCACGCCATACGGGGCATCCTTCTGGCTCGGGCGATGCAAGCGGGCAGAACTTAGATGGCGACTCGTGCAGCAGCCGCTGGCAAGCTGCGGGGCTACGGAATTCCGGCAGAAGACCGGCTCAGACATTTCCGTAGACCTGGGGCCTGTTGAACCGCGACGGTAAAGAGTCCCGCGGCTTGGGCGAGCCAGGCGGAAAACTCGCCCAAGCCTGGCGGGACTACCGGTTGGATTGCGTGGGAGTCGGTGGTGAATGATTAGAGGTCAGCAAAGTCGCCATCGTTTTGTTGCAACTTTTGACCGCTAACCGCTCACCACGAACTCCGCAAATAAGGTTCCCGACTCGGGCGAGCCAGGCGGTAAACTCGCCCGAGTCAGGTGGGAACCCGTTTGCCGCTACCTGGCGATCATTCCATCGCTCGCCAGGGACTAACTATCTCGGCCATGGCAATCCTTGCCAGCCGATCGTTACAGGATCAATCTCACCCGTAGGCCTGCATGCCGTGCTCGCTAACGTCGAGACCAGCTTGCTCTTCCTCAGGCGAGACACGCAGTAGGCCGACAGCCTTGAGAATGCTGAACAGAACCAGCATCGTCACGAATGCCCAAGCACAGATCGAGACGGCGCCGATGAGCTGCGTAACGAATGTCGTGTCACCACCTTCAAGGTAACCGTTGGGGAGGATGCCGATTGCTAGACAGCCCCAAATGCCGCAGAGACCGTGCACAGGCCAAGCACCGACGGGATCGTCGATCTTCAGCTTGTCGAGCAACAGGATGCCGGCGATGACTAGGACACCAGCCACTGGGCCGACGATCAAAGCGGCTTGGTTGAGGCTCATGCAATCGCAGCAGGCTGTGATGCCAACAAGGCCGCCGAGGATGCCGTTGAGGCCCATCGACAAGTCAGGCTTGCCAAACATGACCCAGCTGAGCAACGTAGCAACCAATCCGCCAGCACCAGCCGCGAGCGTGGTCGTGACGGCACAGTGAATGGTGGTGTCGATGTCACCAGTACCTTGGAAAGCCAACTGGCTACCAGGGTTAAAGCCGTACCAGCCGAACCACAGGATGAAGACACCCAGTGCGGCCAACGGCAAACTATGACCAGGCATAGGCACGGACTTGCCATCCACATAACGACCGAGCCGCGGGCCGAGGATGATGGCGCCGGCAAGGCCAGCGAAACCGCCAACGCCGTGCACGACCGCGGAGCCAGCAAAGTCTTGGAAGCCCATCTCGGCGAGCCAGCCGCCGCCCCACTTCCAGTAGCCACTGATCGGGTAGACCAGGCCGGTGAGTACGGCGCTATAGATCAAGTAACCGCTGACCTTCATACGGCCTGCCACGGCGCCAGAGACGATCGTAGCAGCCGTCGCGGCGAACACAGCTTGGAACAGCCAGTCAGTCTCAGGGCTGAACGTCCGACCGGAAGTCGATTCGTAGCCCTCAAGGCCAATGCCGCCGAAGGCGAAGTACTCGTTGATGCTCTCAAGCTGCTCTTCCGACATGTAAGCTTCGGGATACATTAGCCCGAAACCGACAAAGAAGAACAATAGAACACCGACGCAGAGGTCCATCGAGTTCTTAAACAAAATGTTGACAACGTTTTTCGATGCATTGAAGCCCGACTCAACCATCGCGAAGCCAGCTTGCATCAAGTACACGAGCACCGCGCAGATGAAGAGCACGAAGTTGTCGAACGCATAGCCTACGCCCAGGTCTTCTGCCGGGGCCTCTTCCTCTGCCTCTTCAGGCTCAGTCGCCTCTTCGGTCTCAGTCTCTGTCGTCTCTGCTTCTTCGGTCGTCGTTTCTTCGTCTTGGGCGTGTACCGCAGTGGGCGGCGCCAAAATTGTGAGCAGTCCCGCGAGCATCAGTGCCAACAGGCCGCTCTGTCGTAGAGCGATAGCCATGGAAAAACCTTTAGTAAAAGTACGTTCAGAAGGATGTTGTGAAAGTGACGTCGCCGCTCTCGGAACTCCACCTGCGACGTTGTCACCCTGCCGCCTTGGCAGTGGTCTGGTGTGGCAACCGACCGGCCGTCCTGGCGGTGGTCGTTTGCCTAGCTAGCTGGCTCGCGGGAGAGCAATGCACGTACCAAAATCAATGCGGTAAGCGCATCTGCTTGACTTAAAGTGCTTTCAGAAAAAGACTTAGGCAGTCGGATTTTGGTGGACGACCCGCAGGTCCAAAAGGGAAATCAAGCAGGATGCTGCGTGATTAAGCAGACGCGGCCTAAGCGGCAAGCAGTGCAAAACGGCGGGGCCGACGGGTCGAGCGACTAGGCCAGCACGATGTCGACAAATCGGCGAAGTAAGCCGTTTGCTTCGGGCGTCTCATGGCATCGCTTGCGAAACTCATCGATAGAAACGCCCGCAATTTGCTCGACGTACTTGGGGTAGGCAGCGATACGCTCGAAGAACGTCTTGGCGGTCAGCTCCGGATGGAACTGCGTGGCATAAATTGGCTTGCCGGTGAACCGAACTGCCTGCTGCGGGACCGTCGCCGAAGAAGCAAGCAGCTCGGCATCTGCTGGCAGATCGGTAACACGGTCTTCGTGGCCCGAATGACCGAGAAAAGTCGCCGGCAACCCCGCGAAGAGAGGATCGTCTCGGCCGGCATCGGTCAGCGTCATCGCGATTGACCCAAGTTCAGCGTTGGCTAAATCATGCACACAGTCGCCGCCTAGCGCTCGGCACAGTGCCTGAAATCCCCAGCAAGAGCCAAACGTCGGTTTGGACAGCGTGTGCAGATCACGCAGAGCATCGAAGGTCCGCTCGAGCCACTCGCCTTCGCCGGCCGCCGAAAAATCGCCGCTGCCACCGATCAAGACAGCATCATGCGTGTCGAGCATTGACCTGCTAGGTTTTGACTTGAGCAGGCTATGCGGGGTGAGCTGCGAGCGGTCGCAGGCGAGCATCTCGGCAAAGCAGCCGACTTCTTGCCCTAGCATCGGGTCCGAATCGCTACGCAATTGTAGCAACAAGAATCGTAGCGATGGCGAGACGCTCACTATCGATGCGTCCCCGTTGCTACCTCGATCGACTGCTCGACGATCGTCATCATCTGGTCGATCTCTTCTAGCGAAATCGCCAAGGGCGGCATCACGTAGAGCATATGAGGTTGCGGCCGGAGCCACACGCCGCGACGCAGTGCCTCGGCGGCGACCTGCCTACCGATCGGTTGATCGCCCGATAGTTCCCGGGCCGTGTCAAAATTCGCCGCTGCGATGATGCCTGTCTGCCGCGTGCTAGTGACTGCCGGGTGCTGGGCTAGACGATCAAACCACCCGCTTAGGCGCTGAAACTTTGCTGGCAAAGCGTCCAGAAGTTGCTGTTGCTCAAAAACGTCCAAGCACGCCATTGCAGCGGCGGCAGCCAGGGGATTTCCGCAGAACGTATGGCCGTGGTAGAGCTGGCGCCCCGATGCCGCATCGCCGAGAAAGGCCTCGTAAATCGCGTCGTTGGTGATGGTGACCGCCATCGGCAGGTAGCCGCCGGTCAAGCCTTTGCCGAGGCACAGAAAATCGGGGACGACGCCTTCTTGCTCGCAGGCGAACATCGTGCCCGTTTTGCCGAAGCCTACGGCGACCTCGTCGGCGATCAGCAGCACGTCGTGGCGAGTGGCCAACTCTCGCAGACCGGCCAGGAAGCCGGGCGGGTGCATCACCATTCCGGCGGCGCATTGCACCAGGGGCTCGATCACGACGGCTGCCAACTCGTGGGCATGCTCGGCAAAGAGCGGTTCGAGCTGTTCGAGGTAGTACGCTGCTGCATCAGCCGGATTAACCTCCAAGGGTACCGCGTCACGATTTGGCAGCGGGGCCCGCACAACGTCGAACAGCAATGGCTGGAAAAGCGAGTGAAAGCGGCCAATTCCGCCCACGCTTGCTGCGCCGACCGTGTCGCCGTGGTAGGCATCGCCGAAGGCCAAAAACTTCGTCTTTTCTGGCCTAGGGCCACCGCCGTGGTTGTCGCATTGCTGCCAATACTGAAATGCCGCCTTGAGCGCGACTTCGATTGCCGACGATCCATCGCTCGAAAAAAGCACGCGACGTAGGTTGCCCGGCGCCATGTCCGCGAGGCGCTTGGCGAGGCGAATCGTTGTGTCGTTACCCATGCCGAGCGACGTGCAGTGGGCGACCCGCCCTAGCTGATCGCGGATAGCGGCGTTGATCACCGGGTGATTGTGGCCGTGGACGTTGCACCACATGCTCGACGCAGCGTCGATCAGCCGCTGGCCGTCGGTGGTTTCGAGCCAGATGCCGTCGGCTCGCTCGATCACCAGCGGCTGGTAATCCTGCATCTGGGTGAACGAATGCCAGAAGTGCTCGCGATCCCAATCGGTCAGTTGATCGTTGAGGGCGTGCGTGTCCGCGGGCTGCGGGTCTACCTCATCTACCGGCTTATCCATTCCCGTGGCCATTACCAAGCTACCACCACAGGGGCGCCCGTGCCGACGCCCAGCATCAACTTCGCGCTGTCGTCGACGATCGCCAATTCGAGGGCGCCGCCAGAGCCAATCAACGCAACCAAAGTCATCGGCGGCTGCTCAGAATAAGTGCGATAAATGCCCATGGTCTCGTGTTCGTCACAGCGGATGGTTACCGACGCATCGCGAGGACAGTCACTAAGCATCTCGTCCGTGATGTTGGTGATCAGATTGCCGAACGAGTCGACTTCGACCACTTCGCCTTCGATTTGCTGTCCCACGCTCGATTCCTTGCTCGTGTCGGCGCCGTCTTTTGACGAGGTGTCTGTTGACGAGGTCGTCCGAACGGCCTGCCTGGCCGGGAGCATCGTCACCTGCTGCCTTGGCGTGCCAAGCAAGTCTGGCGACGTGCCGAGACTCAGATGAGCGGCCACCGGCGCCATGATGTCGCGGCCATGAAACGTCGACGAGACCACTGGCATCCAGTACTTTGGCTGCTCAACAGCCACTATCTTACGGGGATTTTCGTGCTCCGCCAAGTTTGTCAGTAGCCCGTTGTCAGGGCAGACCACGCTCATCGTTTCGAACTCGCAGCATACGATCGAGCGGTCACTGCCCACGCCGGGATCAACTACCACTACGTGGATCGTCCCCGCCGGAAACCAAGGCGCCGTCTCCGCCAAGACACGGGCGCCAGTGGCGATGTCTTGCGGAGGAATCGAATGGCTCAGGTCCACCACCTGTGCGTCTGGGTTGATCGACAGGATCACGCCCTTCATCGCCGCGATATACCGGCTGCCTTCGCCAAAGTCGGTGGTGAGCGTGATGACGGGTCGCTGGGACAGGAAGAGGATTGGCGCCCGCTCTGACTTGGTCCGCAGGGAGGCTAGGTTGACTTGGCGATCAACTCAAGACAGAGCTGGCGGAAACGATTCGGATCGACGTTGGGATTCTTTTTCTTCGCCTGGCCAATCAGCGCTCCAGCCGCTTGTTGCT
>JBCDCL010000198.1:0-6038 GCA_039182175.1 Planctomycetota bacterium | reverse complement strand
GGCCAGCGACGATCGGTCAACGCAAACGCCCACAACCAGAAGCAGCCGAGCCCAATCAGTAGCGAAGTGCGTCCAGGCTGGCCGGCGAGCTGCGTGGGCCAAGCGTTTGGCGCCGCGAGGTGAACTGGTTCCAAGTAGAGCTGCCCGCCGGCAGGGCCGATGATCGCATCGCCGGCGGTGGTCGCAAGCGGCACGCCAACCGCGGGCGGCTGAAGTCGCTCCTGGACATTCGGCAGTAGTGCCATTGGGGCGATCGCCACCAGCGTTAGCCCCAGCAGCGTGCCGGGGAAAGTGACTTCATCGGGGATGATCCGCTCGTCGAAATCGATGAACGTGGCGATCGTCATCCAGGCCGCCAAGAGAGCGTGGGCGAGAAATTGCCAGTGCAGTGGCCCGGCGATAGCCGAGACGTCGACGGTTGGCGACGACCCAAACAATTGGGCGGCGAGTTGCGGCCGGATCAGGCCAAGCTGTTCGACTTCCCACCAATAAAACGCGGCGATGCAGGTTGCAAAGCCAAGCTCGATCAGTAGCGGGCGAATCCAAAAGCCGCGGCCGAGCGTTGCTTGATCGCGACGCAGCCGCAGCCAGCCGAAGATGGGCACGCGGTCGAGCCAACTGCGTGGGCCGACGCCTTCTGGCGCTGGTTGCCAGGGGGAGATCAAACGTCGGTCCCATGCCCAGCCGTAGATGGCGGCGTTGAGCAGCGATGCGACGCCGGCTGCCAGCAGAAAGAGCACCGCCAAGCGGACGGCGATCGGGATGTCGAGTAGCCAGGCCATGTGGAGTGAATGACGAAGTACGAATGACGAATGACGAAGCCGAACGCATGCGTTGCTTCGGTACGCGTCGTCACGCATCACTCGCCATCGGTCATTCCTCCTCGAGCCAGTCGGCGATCTGCTTTGCCACTTCGGTTGGCGTATGGTTGGTGGTGTCGATCACCCGGTCCGCGCACTGCTGGTAGATCGGCGTTCGCTCGGCGAGGACTTGCTCGATTTCCGCTAGGCCGCCCGTAGCGGTGAGGTTTGGGCGTCGTGTGCCGGTTGTGCTGTCGCTGGCGAGTCGCTCGGCAAGCGCCCGGGCGTCGGCCATCAAACTTACCACACGGCCGGCAGTGCGGATGCGATTGCGACTAGCTTCTCGCAAGATGGCGCCGCCCCCCAGGGCGACGACAAGTTGCTCCTGCTCGCAGACGCTGGCGACCACAACAGCTTCGAGATCGCGAAACGCCAGCTCGCCTTCGTCGGCAAAGATCTGGGCGATGGTTTTTCCTGCCGCTTGCTCAACGAGATCGTCGGTGTCGATCCACCGCCAACCGAGCTGCGCTGCCAGCAACTTGGCGACAGTCGTCTTACCCGTGCCGCGATAGCCGGCGAGGAAAAGGCGAGTAGAGAACGGGGAGTGGGGAGTGGGGAGTGGGGAACGCGGAGTGGAAACGGACGATTCTCTGGCTGATTTTTTTTCGTCCGTCCCCACTCCGCACTCCCCCTTCCACCCTCGCTAATACTTCACCGGCCCGATGGCTCGCTTCAAGGTTTCTCGCATCACGTCGTTGGGCGCCGGCTTGCCGGTGAAGAGTTGGAACTGTAGCCCTGCTTGGCGGATGAACATCTCGACGCCGGTCACTACCGTACAGCCATGCTCGCGGGCTTCTTTGACCAGCAGGGTCGACTCGGGATTGTAGACCGTGTCAAACACTAGCATCCCCGGCCGCAGGTAGGAGCGGTTGTAGGGCGATTCGTCAACGTTCGGATGCATGCCGATCGGCGTGCCATTGATCAGCACTTCGTACTCGCCGTTGTGCCGGGCATTCCATTCGATCGCTTTGGCGCCGAATTCTTTCGCCAGTTGATCGGAGCGACTGCGGGTGCGGCTGGCAATGGTCGCTTTGGCGCCTCGCTTTTGTAGGCCGTACATGATGGCTCGCGATACGCCGCCGGCGCCGAGGACCAAGGCCCGCTTGCCGCCGAGCGGACTTTCGTCGGCGGGAGTTCCGCCCGCGGCGCCGAGTCCTGCCTCCATGGCGTCCATCGCCGCTTTGCAGTCGGTGTTGTAGCCAACGATTTCGCCATCGCGAAACAGCACGGTATTGACCGCGGCAATGCCTTTCGCAGCAGGATCGATCTTCGTCAGGTGCCGCGAAATCGATTCCTTGTGCGGGATCGTGACGCTCAGGCCCTTGAGCCCCAGCCGCGGAACGTCTTTGACAAACTGCTCCAAGTCGTCGATTGGCACACGGAAAGGACAGTACACCGCGTCGACCCCTGCATGAGCAAATGCCGCGTTATGTATCTGTGGACTGAGGCTATGCCCTACCGGATCGGCCACCACGCCGTAGACGGGCGTGTTTTCGGTCAACTGGTCGTACCGATAAATCTCCGACATCTCTTGGAAGCTAAGTTGCCCCGGCGCCAGCGCACGCTCTGGGTTGAAGGTCGAATACGTGAAGGGCGAGCCAAATCGTCCGCACAGAATTCGCGAAGGCGTGCCGATATCGCCCATGCACATGCCGACGGTCGGCACGCTCGACTCTTTGATGAGCTCGAGCATCCGCACGTTGTCATGCGGGTGCTGGGCCATGGTGGCGATTTTGACAATGTCGGCATCGCAGGCCGCCAGGCGAGCATGGATCTTCTGCAAGTCAGCCGGTGTGTTGCGGAAGTTGTGGTAGCTGATGATCCGCTTGGTCTTGCCATAACGCGGGATGCGATTCGCAAGATCTTCTTCAAGGTCGACATACTCAACGCCCAACGCGATCGATTCGCGGAGCATCATGGTCCGCTGTTCTTCGCTGTCGTTGAACTTGCCACCATCCTCTTCTCGCCGGCACGTGATCACCACCGGGCAGGGGCGATCTTTCAGCAGCCGCTGTAAATTGACCCGGCTCGACACGTAGTCCAGCCGCAACTCGACGAGCTTGGCGCCCCGCTCTACCAGAGCCCGATGCTCTGCCATCATATGTTTATGCCGGCTCCGGCCGATCGAAACGCAAATCATTGGAGAGATGAGAGGTCCGAGGTGAGAGGTCAGAGATCAGGGCTATTCGTTGCTTGGTAGGTGCAGATCAGTATTCTCGCCTGCCGAGCGAAACGATCAAAGGGGTTTCCATAAAAAGAAAAGCGTTCGCGACCGCACTCTTCAAAGCTCCGACCCCCGACCACCGGCGCCTCACCTCAGACCTCCCACCTCTGACCTCTCGCCTCCGACCTCCCCCACCCCTAAATCCTCTTGAACCGTTTATCCAACTCATCGCAGGTAAACACCAGCGCTGTCGGTCGGCCGTGGGGGCAGTGGTGATGGTTTTCGGTGACGTGGCGATCGGCCAGCAAGGCTTCGATCTCTTCGGGCGTGAGGCGATCGCCATACTTGATGGCGGCTTTGCAACTAATCGAGTGCAGCAGGTCATCCAGCAGGTCGCGGGCATCGGGTGTCTTGCCGCCGGCGAGCAACCGTTCGACCAGGTCCCGCAGCACCTCGGCGGGCGGCAGATTGGCGAGCATCGCGGGGTAGCTGCTCACCATCACCGTATCGCCACCAAACGGTTCGACCTGCACGCCAAGCATTGCCAGTAACTCCGCATTGTCGATCGCTGCGGCCGCCTCGGCCGGGGTGAACTCGACCGGCTCAGGCACCAAAAGCGACTGCGACTCGAGCTTGCCGGCTAGCACCCGCTCGCGAATTTGCTCGTAGAGAATCCGCTCGTGCAAGGCATGTTGATCGATGACTTCCATGCCCGATTCGGTTTCGACAACGAGGTAGCGATTGTGCAGTTGAATCGCCCGACTCGTCCCCTCTGCCGACGCCGCCGGCTGCATGGCCGGCGCCGCGGCGTCGGCAAGCGAAGCCTGCGTCGCTGCATCGCCTCGCGCGGCCGCCTCGGCTTCAGGCGTAAACCGATGCATAGCCAAGGGCGACGACGCGGGCCTCGCCAGTCCCGCATCGGGAAACGGTTTGAAGGCAGGCGTCCCCGCGCCGTGTGGCCTAGCCGGCGTATCGTGCGGCAACTCCATCCGCCGCTGCTGCAATTGCTGCTTCGCCCAATCAACAATCTGCCCCGGCGAGCCTGTTGCTTCGTCAATCTCGGCATCGGCCGTCGAGGGCGAACTCGCGATCGGCTTTAGATCGCTCGTCAAGAATTTGTTCCGCAGCGTCCCCAGTAGCTGGCTATAAAGCCGGCCACCGTCGGCAAAGCGAACTTCGAGCTTGGTGGGATGCACGTTCACATCGACCCGCTCTGGCGGCATGTCGAGCCGCAAGAAACAAATCGGATAACGACCCGTCAGCAGCAGCCCGCGATAGGCTTCGCCCAGGGCATGCTGCAAAGAGCGATCGCGAATCGCCCGGCCGTTGAGCAATAGGTACTGCAGCCGATTGTTGGCCCGACTTTCGGTCGGATTGGCGACGTAGCCCGTCAGCCGCACGCCCTGGCCATCGTCGTCCAGGTCTTCGCTTTCGACGGCGATCAATGCTTGGGCGATCTGGTCGCCAAACAGCGCCGCAATCCGGCCTTGCCAATCATCGGCCGCGGGCAAGTCATGCACCACCCGGCCGTTGTGCGAAAGCGTGAAGTGAACCCCAGGATGGGCCAACGCGATCCGGGCAAACGCCTCGGTCGCATGGCCAATCTCGGTTTGGGGCGTACGCAGAAACTTCTGCCGCACGGGCGTGTTGAAGAAGAGCTGCCGAACTTCGACCGTCGTGCCGACGGGGCAGCCGGCCGGCTCGATCGGTTGGGCGGCGCCACCATGCACCACCAGTTCGTTGCCTGCCGTGTCGCCATCGGGCCGGCTTCGCAAGGTGAACCGGCTGACTTCCGAGATGCTCGCCAATGCTTCGCCCCGAAATCCCAGCGTGCCGACGCGAAACAGATCGTCGGCCGATTCGATCTTGCTGGTGGCGTGATTGGTCACGGCGAGTGGTAGCTCGCCGGCTGGGATGCCGCAGCCATTGTCGACGACGCGGATGAGTTCCGCTCCGCCCTTCTCGATCGCCACATCGATCCGCGTGGCGCCACTATCGACGGCATTCTCCAGCAACTCCTTCACCACACTCGCCGGCCGCTCAATCACCTCCCCCGCCGCAATCTTGTTGACAACCGACGACGGTAAAGGGCGAATCCGGGGCATAGCTGTCCGTAGCGAGTCTCTTGGGTGCGCGTCTTTTTGCGGAGGCGTTTGGTAGGGGGATGGGGGGATGACGTGGGGGATGGGGGATGAATTCACCTGGAAACGAACGTTACTGCGCTGTCGGAAACACTTGTAGGGTATTCTTCGCGTTCGAAATTCGCGTAGGAGGCACCAACCGTAGAATTCGGTAATCGAAGTAGTTTTGCGACGTCTGCATGCCGTTCAATCGCGAATACATACTCATTACTACGTAGTACTTTCTCCAGTTCGTCTACACAGTCGACTTTAAAACTCTCGCATAAAGCGACCGCATCGCCGCCGCTAGGGATTGGCTTTGGTCGAGCAAGCAGCTCTTTCATTTTTTCCGGACTTGAAAACATGTCCGCATCTTCTGGTTTGCATTCGAAATATCCAGGACTCGAGTCGTACTCATCCAAGAACACACCGTTCTTATAAAGTAAGAAGTAAAGTATATCGTGTCGTGATTAAGCATCGCGAGCGCGGAGCAAGAGTTTACGCACGACAGTTCCCTCGTTAATGAGACGATCTTGTCGCCATCTTGACCATCCGACTCTTCGTCGAACACGACAACGCAGTCGTTCTCAGCAGACACGACCGCAGCATTGCGACCCGCCAGGGCCTCACAGACGGAGTCCGTGTCTGCGCCACGTAGAGTGTAATTCACATAGAAATTGCCCAAGGTAGCGCTTCTCCTCAGCAGCAAGGATCGATAGACCTACGAGTTGCCATCCCCCCATCCCCCAGCGTCATCTCGCTCATCTCCCTACAAAAAGTCAGCCCACAATTAAGCCGCTAGTTCAGGCCGTATTCTTTGATCTTGCGGTACAGCGTGCGTTCGCCGATGCCGAGCATGCCGGCGGCTTCTTCGCGGTTGCCGCCGGTCACTTT
>JBCDCL010000197.1:0-6057 GCA_039182175.1 Planctomycetota bacterium | reverse complement strand
CGCAGCCAGCCAAACCTATTCGCATCGAGCCCGCGTCACTGTGTCCCATCTCGCCCGACTACAAAGCGTGCTCGACCGCGAGATTCCGATGTGCGGTCTCATGGGCGTGCGTGTCGCATCGGCCGAGGGAGATCTTGCCGAGGGCTTGGCGATGACCATGCCGCTCGAACGTAACCGCAATCATCAGCAGACCGCATTTGCCGGCAGCCTGAATGCGTTATGCACGATCGCCGGCTGGGGCGCCACGTGGCTCGAACTGCGTCGGCTTGAGGCGGAGGGCGTTCCGGTCGAAGGCGCTATCGTCATTCGCCGGAGCACGATCAAGTACCACGAGCCGGTGACGTCACCCCTGATCACCGCTCGCTGCGTGCCTCCAACGGCAGATGCACGCAGTCACTTTGCTGAGATGCTCGTTGAAAAGGGACAATCGAAGTTCGACCTACAGGTCGAGATCGCCAGCAGCGATCCCGAGCGTCCTGCGGTGGTACTCAAGGGTTCCTACGTCGTGCTGCCCGCCGAAGAAGCCATCGGCATTTGAGCTAACCTGAGAGCCTGCCACGTGCGATGAGATGTAGGGCAAAGTCGCTTTGCATCGTCAATCGTGACAGGAAGAGAAGCACGCCCGGCAGGACTCGAACCTGCAACCCCTGGTTCCGAAGACCAGTGCTCTATCCAATTGAGCTACGGACGCGTAGTAAGTTGATCTTTGCCTGCACGCTTCTTGGTTAGTGCATCCAGCCGAGAAACTGGAGCACGCCGGTAACCACTAACATAAACACTAAGATCCACATCGCGAAGCGGGCGGCGTGGCTCACGATTGGCCCCGTCTCTTCATGGCGGGTCGAAGCGTACACCAGGCTGATGCTGACAATCAATGGGGCGGCATACCACAGCCGCTCGGACGTGGCGCCCAGTAGGGCAGATTCGGCTGCGATATTTGCAATGGGCGCTGGAATCATGTTTAGTTCGCTATCAGTAGCAGTCAGAACTGTCAGCCAGCTTCTTTGTCGCCAGACTTGGACGCATCACCGCCTGCCGAGTCGTTGTCTTTTCTCGCGGGCGTCGCCGTGATGAGCGGGCCGGAGTGGGCATCGTAGATCGCCAGGATGTTCAGCAAACCGGCGACCACGGTGTAGATTGTGCCCAATTCGAAGTAGAACCCCATCTCGTAGTTCCACTTCGCCAGCTCATTGGGATGTTGCACCTCGCCGCCGACGCTGTCGATGGTAGGTTCGACATCTCTACCCGACTGCTTCGGCGGCCAGAACCATCCACCGAATAGTGGTTGCTTGTCGCTGAGAAAGCGTTGCCGTTCGATGACGGCCGGGACCGCCACGGCGCCGATACCGGCTTGGCATAGGAAGGGCCAGCGGTCGATGGCCTGCGTTAGTCGATTGCGGAAGTAGTTGCCACCCCCGTTGGCGGCGATCTGGTCCATCGTCAGCGGCGTCGCGTACGCCACTTTGCCGTTGCCCAGGTAGAAGCCAAAGACAAAGGTCGTTGTGATGCAGATCATCAGCAACAGGCCTTTGGCTGTCCGGCCCTGGTACAGGTGGCCGGCGCCAGGCAACAGCCAAGCCAATAGCGCCGCCAGTGCCCGATTCTTCAGGTCAAGCTCGAACATCTGGGCGACTTCGGCAGCCGAGTGGACGCTAGGCGGTTTTGCCATCGGGCGTTGGGTGAGGATTGAATTAGTTGAGGATGGTTAGGTAGCACCGTCAGGGCGGCTGGGCTGCCGCCAAACGCATCATTGTAAGCATGGCGCCCCCGCAAGCCAGACCATGGCGGATGCTATGAGTTCGCCGCAGGTCTGCTTATCTTGCATGGCAGGGCTCGCATTTCACTTCCCGCGGCGCCAGCACGCGATTTCGACTACAGTAGCGGCGACCCAGGGGGCTGGTCCGTTGCTCACCAGATGCACTGCTTATCGCTTGTTTTACCCACTGCTGCGGCGGATTCGCTCGCATCCGGTGCTCATCCGTGGCTTGCTGGGCGTGCGTATTCCGCGAGGCGCCGACGTGGCGTTCGATCCGACGACGGTCTTGCTTGCCCGGGCCGCCGCGGCGAATCTGCTGCCGGAGGACCGCTCGCTATTGGAAATGGGCATCGGCGCCGGGGCATTGGTAAGCCTGTCGCTTGCCGACCATTGCCGGCGGTTGGGCCGCAGTATCGATCTCGCCGGTTGCGACTGCCTTGCCCGCCGTGTCGAATCGGCACGACTAGTTGCGCAGCACAACGGCTTTGACGCGGACTTCTTCGAGAGCAACCTGTTTGCTGCCATGGCGGAAGCCGATCGACCGCGGCAGTTCGACCTGATCCTCTTCAATCCGCCCTACGTGCCGACGGATGTTGGCGAGCAGCTACGGATGGGTGAGCGGCTGACGGACGAGCGGCCGATGTGGGACGGCGGGGCCGACGGGCTGGCAGTGCTGCGGCGGTTCTTGGCAGACGCATGCCGGTATCTCGCGCCGGCAGGGCGGCTGCTGTTTGGCGTGCAGCATGTCTTCGTGCCGGATGCGGCGGTGGTCGAAGCCATCGATGCATCGCCGCTCAAGCTGGCCGATCGCTATACGCGACGCGGCGTGCCGGCGGAGGTTTATGTGCTCACGGCCTAGTTCGAGGCATTGGCACAAAGATTTTTTCAGCAATGCTTAGAAATCCGCCGCGAAACTTTTTTTCGAGCGATTCGGCGCTTCTAGAGAGGCCGAGCAGTGCGTGCGATAACGACTTACGTCAATCCGGAAGCAAATTTGCTCGCAGGTTAGAAAGTGGCAATTGTCAGTCTATCGCCACGAATTCAAAATTCCAGAAACACTCCTGAGCGCGCCGTTTTAGGCCACGCGAAAAAATTCCTGGCCAGTCGCACATTTGGAGATCTCACCACCCGCGACTTTTTGCACACGGCGCAAGAACACTTCCTACCAAAAGCGTGGGCTTCCATGCCACTGGAAGCCCACGACCAAAAGCTGGTAAAGATCAGGAGCAGGTCCACCGTTGCTCGCCAGTTTGCCTTATCGGCGTCGGCGGACCAAGCCCGCTGCTAAGCAAGCTAAGCAGGCCAAGACGCCAGTGGTTGGTTCGGGCGCGGCAAGCGTTAGCAGACCGTTATCCTGCGACGTGAAGGGCGCCACGTTGTGGACGGGTAAGGTTGGATTAAAACCGCCACCTGGCAAGCCTTCGCCAGAAGCAAACGTGACGTTGGCCACCGTGCCAATCGCCGATGCATCAAACTCTGTCTTAAACCAAAGCTTGATCTTGTCTTCTGGCCCTAGGCCCAGCGTACTGGGGTCAATCGGCGGTACGTTCTCGGCAGTGAAGCCGAACCAAGGTCCGCCACCGAACGAGCCTTGCAAGTCGTTCGCTGTTTGCCCGTTCAGCTCGAAGAGGAACTCGTCTAGGAAAGTCACATTGTGATCGGGATCGACGATGCCAATGCCTGCCATCGTTACGTCGAGCGAGGGCGGCAGATTCGAGAAGCCAAGCCCACACGCGCACGTGCCCGTTGACTGGGTGGCGAACAGGTCGATCTCGATGCCTACCCACTGCTCTAGGTTACCGGTCGCCTCATTCAGACCATGATTGATGACCCAAATTTCGGGGGGTGGCATCGGGGGCGGCCCCCCACACGCCAACACCGTTTGAACACTTGCCGCGCTCAGCATCGCCGCTGCGGCCAGCATCGCCATCATTCTGCGTTTCATTAGAAGTCCTCCCAAGGAAGTAAGTAAACGCTGCGTACGTTTTGCTTGTAGGCTCGATTTCGGAGCGGCTCGCCACGCGCACCAATCGCGCACGCAAAGCGGCCAGCCCCTGAGCGACGACTGAGAATCCAAATTCACCCTCCGCCCCGTCTGCGGCAATCCGTATATGCGGCATGCCGCCATGCTAGGGGATGGGGGCCGGCTGTCAAGCAGTTTCCCGCGTAGCCTGGGCGTGCATCCCCTCGTCAGCTACTACAGGGGAGTTGCCCCCCTAGCGAGACGCTGAACCATCGATTTTCGCCTTATTCTTGCGAGAGACTTGACGCTGGGGAACTGTTTCGGTATTGTTACAAAAGGTCAGGGCGAACGATCTTACGTGTCGTCTTGGCCATGCTTATCACGCGTCGGAGTTCCGCTCCGAGGCGGCTCTCTTTTCCCAGGTCTCAATTCGTGGATATCTTGCTATGACGCATGGTCGGTACGTCAGCGCTCGACGTCGCTCGGGCTTTACGCTTGTCGAACTTTTGGTCGTGATCGCCATTATTGGCGTGCTTGTGTCGCTGCTATTGCCGGCCGTTCAGTCGGCACGCGAGGCGGCCCGCCGGACGCAGTGCATCAACAACTTGAAGCAGATCGGGCTAGCTTGCCATGCCTTCGAAAGCGCCAATGGCGCCTTTCCATCGGCCGGCGGATCAGTCTCGGAATTTGCCGACGCCGAATCGCAATCGGGACCCCGGTTTGGCTACGAGTACGCCAGCTGGATGTTCCAGATCCTGCCGCAACTCGAAGAGCAGAGTCTGCAAGACTTGCGCGATGGCGACGGCGCGGGTAACGTCGGCTTCATCGATACGGTGCTTGCCGAGACCGCGGTGCCGGGTTTCAACTGCCCTTCGCGAGTCAATCGCTTTGGACTCATCGGCGCCGACCTCTATCGCTACGGCGACTACGCCGGGGTGATCGCCTCGCACTTCGATGAAAACTGGACCGAATTCGCTTGGGAAGCAAGCGTACCACCGAGAACGCAAGGAGGAGCGCGGGAGGACGACACGGTTTGGACCGGCATCATCGCCCGCCGTGCCCATACTAATTTGGGTCCTGGCCAGACCTTCAGATTCCCAAAGATCACGATCGCGAAAATAACCGACGGAACTTCCAAGACGATCATGATTGCTGAGAAAGCGGCATTCGTGGATCAGTACACAATTCCCGATAACAATCCGTTTCAATTCTGGGAGGCACGTGGATATTACAGTGGCGCCGACTGGCCAACGGTGCGTATGTTCGGAGCCGACACCCGACCGGGTGGCGATGCCGTTATCGGTGTCGGCACTCCTGAGATCGTCCCCGTCTTGGGCGACGCAGAAGTGCGGCCCGCTAACTTTAATCCCTTCGGGCAAGTCGTCGCGGAGAAGGGATTCGGCTCTGCCCACACGAACGTTATTAACGCCGTTCTGGGAGACGGATCGGTACGCGCGCTCCCCTTTGATACCGACTTGCTTATACTCGATCAGCTAGGCAAGCGTGCTGACGGCTCGATTACCGAACTGAACTAGCAGTTTGGCGCCTACGCTAGAAAGCGCGACAGGCCGCGGTCTCCTCATCTCTTCTTTTCAGATAAGCGTGAAGATATGTTTCAACGCAGCAGACTTTTCTTGTGCCTGATTCTGCTAGGTGGCGCCGTGGGATGCGGAGGCGTCGACCCGAAGGACCTGCTTGCCGAGGCCAATAGCAACAACATCGAGCGGATGGCCAATCTCTACAACGTCTTCCAAAGTCGCCACAATTGGCGAGGGCCCAAGAGCGAGGCCGAGCTAAAGGCGTTTCTGAACAATTGGAACCCGCGAAAGCTCGAGAACATCGGTGTTGATCCCAACGCCATCGACGAGCTATTCATCAGCGGCCGCGATGGCGAGCCCTTTAAGGTGCGCTACGGCGTCCCTGGCAACATCATGGGCAGCGATGCGCCAGTCGTCTTCGAGGCGACAGGCGTCGACGGCAAACGCATGGTCGGCTTTCTCAATATGACGTCGCGAGAAGTTGAAGCCGACGAGTACGAACGGCTGTGGGCGGGGCGTAGCTAGCCGACAACCGGGCGGCGACTAATTGCCCGTTAAAGATCGGCCGAGGCGTTGGGCTTACGCTTGGCGGCTTCGCGAAGTAGATCGTCGTGGCGATAGGCCAGCACCGTTGGATGCGTCGGCCGGATCGAGCCCGCTTGCAGATGGATCGTCGACGCCATCGACCACCACTGCACGCCACGCTGGCTCCCCTCGCTATCCATCGGCGAGCCAAACTTCTGCGTCAGCGCCGCCTTGACCGGGTGGTAGGCGTCTGGGGCAAACAAGGCCGACACCTG
>JBCDCL010000196.1:0-6089 GCA_039182175.1 Planctomycetota bacterium | reverse complement strand
TGACGAGATCATTTTCGATCTCGATCACGACAACCCGGTGACTATCCAACTCGAACAAGGCCAGTTCGAAATCACCGATGCGTTGACGATCGACGCCTCGCCACTGTCGGCAGGACTGACGATCGTCGCGGCGCCCAACTCGCGACACTTTCATGTCTCAGAGACGCGACTCGAACTGGAGCGGCTGACGCTCACCGGCGGTGACGCCCGCGAAGTGGATAACCCAAGTAGTCAGGAGGACGGCGGCGCCATCTGGAGCAACGGGGAGCTCCACCTGATCGGCAGTACGCTCAGGGGCAATCGCGGAGAAAGTGGCGGCGCTGTCTACAGCGAAGGCGGGACGCTTATCGTTACTCATAGTCTTCTCTCCGAAAACGAAGGCGGGACCATTTGGAGTAATGGCGCCGTGCAACTAATGGATAGCACGGTAGAGCACAGCGACGAGAGTGGTGTCGTAGTGGTTGGCGAGAGCGGAACGCTCTTTGTCTCGGGAAGTCTCTTCTACCGCAACGTCGCTCACTCTGGCGGCGCCATCTACGCCGGTGGTGCGAGTACCGAGATCGTTAACTCGACTTTCTCTGAGAATATCGCACGCAATCGCGGTGGCGCCATCTATGTCGCGGGGTGGACAACGCAATTTGACGTCGATAGCACCACGCTGATCGGAAATCGAAAGTCTTCCGCAAGCGATCCCTTTAATGACCCTAGCTTCAACCCGGACAGAGCAGATCGCGATACTATCTTCGGATTCTCCAGTTGGTACAGCCCTAACCCGCCCGAAACTGGCGTACTGCGCAACTCGGTTGTTGATGGGGGCGTCAGCGGACTAGTGCCGATCGATACAGTGTTTACGCCGACAGGTGCGCTACAGAGTCTGTTCCAGAAAGTATTTTTCGGCGATACCGTTTTTGATGTCGATCCTGTTCTCACGCCGTTGCTCGATCACGGCGGGCCGACTCGTACTTACGCACCTCTGCCCGGCAGTCCACTGATTGATGCCCGTGATCCTACCGGCCTAGACTATCTGACCGAATTTGATCAACGGGGCGAAGGCTTCCACCGCGTTGTCGATGGCGGCAGCGGAGAGGCCCTACTAGATATCGGCGCCTACGAAGCCCAGGCCACGGTCTTACCGGGCGACTTTAATGGCGACGAGCACGTCGACGTAGCCGACTACACCCTGTGGCGAGACAACCTGGGCGCCTTCGTGGCGCCACATACACTTGGCGACGCCGATGGCGATGGCGATGTCGACCGTCGCGACTACGACGTTTGGCGAGATCACTTCGGCATGTTCCATACCACATCGCTGGTGGTGAATAGTCTCGCCGACGACGATGACGGTGATCTGAGCAATGGGCGAACCACACTGCGAGAAGCGATCCGCGTCGCCAACGAGTCCGATTGGCTTAACACAATCACGTTCGACTCGGCACTATCCGGCGGCGTCATCGAGGTGACGGAGTTGTGGGACCCGTACGACCCCTACCGCCGTTACCACAGTTTTCGGATCGAGTCTTCGCTTACAATCGACGCAACTGACCTGGCAGCGGGGCTTACTTTACGCGCGGCGTCGCCGACTCATAGCGTGCCGCTTTTCTACAGCTCAGCATTTCCCGGCTTTATACCAATCGAGCATATCGATATTACTTTAGCCGGGCTCACTATCGAAGGACGCCCGGACCAGTTCGATGCCGTGATTAGCTCGCAGTCTCCAGGGGTGCTAACTCTTCAGGACGTCGAACTCCATCACGAGCGCTACGGCGTCGCGTCTGAAGGTCCTTTGCGGGTGATCGACAGTACGATTATCGGAGGCCGTGAGGCGGGAGATACGACGCCGACCGATTTGAATTTTTGGTTTGGCGCCTTGGTTTCGCAGTCCAGCGTTGAGCTTGTCGGTAGCACGATAATCGATTCGCGAGGTGATGGAGTTCGGATTGAAGCTGGCGACGAATATTCAAGCTATTGGTGGAACTACAGGGAAGAAGATAGAAGGTCGGTCCGCGAACGCAGCGTCCGCCTTGTCGACAGCACCGTGACTAACTCAGCTGGTGTCGGCATCAACGGTCATGGCGATGTCTACCTGGAAAATTCGCACATCGAGGGCAATTCGTTCGGCGGAATTGTGACCGATGGGTACGAGTACATCATCAATGAGAATACCGACGACGAACAAACGCTATACGGCGGCGACGTGACGCTTGTTGACAGCACCGTCTCGAACAACACGGCGCCTTATCGCCTCGCCTTTCCCGATATTGGGGCCAGCAGTGGCGGTATCACGGCCAACGGCGATGTCACTCTTATTCGCAGTCGTGTGGAAAACAATCGCATAGATAGCGAGTTTGACAACCAGTCCAGGGGCGGCGGCATTCTGTCGACGCGGAGTGTCTTGCTCGAAGACAGCGTTGTTGCAAACAACCAAGCTGCCCAGGGTGGCGGCATTTTCGCGTACGGTCTTTCGCAAGATCGGTCAGGACAGTCCGATCCCGACGAGCCGGCTGTCCGGTTGCTCCGCAGCACCGTCACCGGCAATGCCAGTCAGGGCGGTGGCACAGGGGTCCAAGCCACGGGGTCAATCCTTGTTGAGCAAAGCACCGTCAGCAACAACATGCACCTCGGGATTGTCCAGACAGACGCGCGCGCGAACGCCGCGATACTGGCTACCTACGAACAAACGGTCATGCCCACCGTTACGGTCATCGACAGCGTTGTCGCCGAGAACAAGTTCAGCAGTGAAGAATTGAACCCGAGCGGCTATGCGATTTATGCAGAAGATGCGAGAGCAAGCGTCATTAACTCGCAAATCATCGACAACGAAACATACGGGGTCTTTGCTTCGTCGGTAATCGACAGCGTCATCAGAGGCAACCACGGCCACGGGATTCATTTGTACTCCCGAGAAAACGCCGCGATGGTGATCGACAGCCACATCAGCCAAAATCAGGGCTACGGAGTTTATTCGCGTAATACCAACATCGCGATTTCAGGCAGCACCGTTAATGAGAATGCCTTTGGCATAGTCTCAGATGACGCCTTCGTGCGAGTGACCGATACCGAAGTGATTGGTAATCACCACGCACCTAGCGGACCATCGCCATTCCCGCTAACCGCAAGGCCGGGCCGCTTCGCCAGTGTCGGAGTTGCCGGCTTTGGCGTCATTCTCGAACGGGCGACAGTCGCTGAAAATGTACTAGACTTCCGTGACTCTTCATCGGAAGTCCGGTCTCGTGTTGGAGCAGGCGTTGCCGGCAGGGACGTCCAAATCCGAGACAGCACGATTCGCGACAACTATGTTTACGGTGATATCTCGGCGGGCGGAGGCATCCGCGCAGAAACTCTGCTTGCCTACAACACGACCGTTTCCGGCAACGCGACCGACGGCGCTAATTCTTCAGGCGGCGGCATTTTCGCCGAGCAATACGCCATACTCCGCCAGAGCACGATCAGTGGCAACGAGACCCGCGGGGAGAACTCGCACGGGGGTGGCGTTCACGCCGGGTTCGTCGAGGCCGTGCAATCGACCATTACTAACAACCGGACACTAGGCGCCGGCTCCGAGGGGGGCGGCATCTACACGACCTCCCAGGCAAAGCTGCGGGGAACGATCGTCGCCGGCAACCAAGCCGACACCGGCGGAAACGATATCGGCGGTTTGCCCGCTGCCGAAGTCGAACTCGTCTACTCGGTGCTTGGCGATTCGACCGGTGTGACAATCGCCTCGTCCGAAGGATCGCTACTCGATGTCGATCCAAAGCTCGGCCCGCTGGCCAACCACGGCGGCCTTACGGAAGTCCACGCCCTATTGCCAGGCAGCCCCGCCCTCGATGCAGGCGACCCAGGCTTCGACCCCAGCGATCCCGATGGCAACCCTCAGACAGACGACGCCTCGCCCTTCGACCAACGGGGCGAGGGCTTCCTTCGCGTAAGTCCCGGAGGGCTTCCTGGCAGCGGGCGTATCGATATCGGCGCGTTCGAGTCGCAAGGCATCCCGATCGGTTTCCCGAATGGCGATTACAATCAAGATGGCATCGCCGACGTTGCTGACTTTACTGTGTGGCGAGATACGCTCGGCAGCACGACCGATCTGCGAGCCAATGGCGACGATACGGGGGCAAGCCAGGGCGTGATCGACGCGGCCGACTATCTGTTCTGGAAAACCAACTTTGGCAACACAACGGTGCCCGTCGCCTTGCCGCCCGCGGCGCCAATCTCCGTTGCAGCACTGGAAGTGGATGAGCCAGTTGGTAATGACTCGTCCGATCAGCTCGAGCCCTCGCCGCTTGCAAGTTTCATTCTGCCTGCAGGATCGCCCAGCGGCCCAGCGGCGACGGTCGTCGAAGAATCCGACGCGGCGCCAGTGATCGACGATGACGCGTTGTTGCTCGCTCTGGACATCGCCCCGCTATCGCAGGATGCCGTTGACGACGCCTTCGCAGAGCACGATAGAGACGAGGACGCCGACGAAGACACAGCGACTAGCAACGAACTGTTTGAGGCGATTGACCAACGGCTATGACCGACGCCTCGCAAGAGCAGGAAAACGACACGGCGGCCAACGCGGATACGCCCAGTGCTGGAGTACCCGCCGCCGAAGTACCCGGCGCCGAACTACCCGACGAGACGCTGAGTAGCGTCCACACGACGAGCTTTCCGGAACTCTTGGCGCAGCTTGGTGCGTCGGTGCTAGTCACCACCTATCAGGCTGGCAAGCTGGTGGTGCTGCGGAGCGACGCGGGCGTGCTCAACACGCATTTTCGCAGCCTGCAAAAGCCGATGGGCTTAGCCGTGCATGGCGGGCGATTGGCGGTTGGTTGCAGTCTCGACATCTGGGAGTTTCACAACGTCCCAGCCGTCTGCCCGCAGCTGGATGAGTCGGATGACTATCCCACGACAGAGGCCAAGCACGATGCCTGCTATCTGCCGCGGCGTAGCCACTGCACAGGCGACATCCAGATTCACGAGATGGCGTTTGTTAAGGCGGAAGGCAGAGACCGGAAAGCGGACGAAGCGGAGCGAGAGCTAGTCTTCATCAATACGGCCTTCAGTTGTCTGGCGCGGCGGAGCGAAGAGAATAGCTTCGAGCCCGTTTGGCGCCCCAAGTTTATTGAGCGACTTGCGCCCGGCGATGCCTGCCATTTGAATGGCATGGCGACGGTCGACGAGGCCGTCCGCTACGTATCAGCACTTGGCGAAGCCACCGAGCCCGGCGGTTGGCGAGCGAACAAACGCAATGGTGGGCTGCTGATCGATGTTGATTCGCAAGAAATCATCGCTCGCGGATTGTCGATGCCGCACTCGCCGCGATGGTATCGCGACAAGCTGTGGCTGCTCGAATCGGGCGAGGGAACTATCGGCGTGGTCGACCCGGCAAACGGCCGCTACGAGGCGATCGCCCAATTCCCCGGCTTTACACGCGGCCTCAGTTTTCTGGGTCCGCTGGCGTTCGTCGGGCTATCGCAGGTTCGTGAGTCGGCCGTCTTCAGCGGCATTCCTCTGGTGGAGCGACTCGCAGCCGCCGAGGAGCGGCACTGTGGCGTGTGGGTGGTGAATATTGAAACGGGACAAACGGTCGCGTTCTGCCGATTCGAGTCGGGCGTGCAGGAGATATTCGCCGTAGAGGTGCTGCCCGGCATTCGCTTTCCAGACCTTGTAAATCACGACGCAGAACTGGTTGGCCGCTCGTACGTGTTGAGCGACGCAGCGCTTGCCGAAGTGCCCGTTGAATTGCGAAAGTAACGCCGCCCAAGGCGTCGTCGCGCCTTTCTCGATCATTCCTCGGCGGGCGCAACGTCGACCGAGACCGACATCTTGTGGCTACCGCCGCCGACGTAGACGCCTTGGATTGGACAAACGTCGGCGTAGTCGCGGCCGTAGGCGACGGTGACGTGATCGGCGTCGATCAACCGATTGTTGGTCGGATCGGCGTCGACCCACCCAAGCTGCTCGCCGCAATAGAGCGATAGCCAGGCGTGGGACGCATCGGCGCCCACCAGGCGGGGCTTGCCCGGCGGCGGGAGCGTTCGCAGATAGCCGCTCACGTAGCGGGCCGCCAAGCCGAGCGACCGCAGGCAAACGATCGCCACGTG
>JBCDCL010000195.1:0-6145 GCA_039182175.1 Planctomycetota bacterium | reverse complement strand
GTGTAAGTCGCCGGGCATTAGCCGTCAACGGGCCAGCAAGCCGCTCGCCAATCGACACAACCCGAATTTCACGGACAAGGTAGGCCTAGCTCGCCCCATAATCCGAATGCTACAATCTGCGAGCCACAGCTCCCTTAGCTCAATTGGCAGAGCAAATGACTCTTAATCATTAGGTTCTAGGTTCGAGTCCTAGAGGGAGCACTTTTTCTAGCAAGCTGATTGCTGGTCTCTGCAGGTTTCTCTGCTCCAAAAACTCCGTGCAGCCGAGTCCCTAGTTGCTGGGGACGAGCGGACTCTCGTTGGTGGCTTCTTAGAGCTTAAACTCACGTTGTCGCCCGCCGCTGGCGTGAGAAGGAAAGACTCTCCCCCAGGCAGTCTTCTCCTACTGTGTAGCGACCGGAGTCTCTCGCCAGTCACGGCGAGCGTGCCTGCAATTGGTCGTGCTGCTTTCAGCGGCTACGATGCGATAATCGCACGCGGCTTGTTGCCGAGTTTGTACTCCACGATCGCCCGTTCAAAGGCGTCCTATGTCAAACAGTCTGTTCGTCACCGCGATTGAAGCCCGCAGTGGGAAGTCGCTTGTTTCGCTCGGCGTGGCGGATTTGCTGGTTCGTCGGGTAGAGCGGCTGGCGTTTTTCCGCCCCGCGATCGACTCCGGCGATGGTCTGGATAACGACAGTCAACTGCTACGCGACCGGTACTGTCCGACGGTCGACCCCCGGTCGATGTACGCCGTCACGCGTGAGGAGGCTCGCGAGCTTTACGCCAATGATCAATACGATCAGATGCTTAAACTCGTGCTCGCAAAGTACAAAGAGCTGGAAGCCCAATGCGATTTCGTGTTGTGCGAGGGGACCGACTTCACGGGCTTTTCGTCGGCCTTGGAGTTCGACTTCAATGCCCGCGTGGCGAACCACTTGGGCTGTCCGGTTCTGATTGTTGTGTCGGGCGTGGAGAAAGGGGTCTCGGAGCTAATTAACGCGCTCGGTACGGCTCGCGAGGCCTTCGAGAACGAAGGCTGTACGATCACCGCTTTGATTGCCAACCGAGTCTCACCTCGACTGATTGACGACTTTCGGCGACAGGTCGACGCCGAGTGGGAATTCGCGGAACCAGTCTTCGCAATACCAGAGCACGAATCGCTAGGTCGACCAACGGTCGGTGAAATTCGTAACACCCTCAACGCGAGAATCTTGTCCGGCAGCGAAGCAAGTCTGCACCGCGAGGCGCTCGACTTCAAAGTTGCCGCGATGCAGCTCCCCAACTTTCTCGACCACATCGGCGAAAGAAGTCTGGTCATAACGCCGGGCGACCGCGGCGACATCCTCCTGGCGAGTCTTGCAACGGTGCATTCTGAAAAGTTTGCGCCGATCGCGGGCGTTTTGCTGACCGGTGGCATACCGATCGCTGATTCGATCCGGCGGCTCATCGATGGCTTGAAGCATGTCGACGTGCCCGTGCTGTCGGTCGATGACGACACTTTTTCGGCGGCGGCAAAGGTCGCGAAGATCCGTGCCGCCATTGCTCCCGACAACGAACGTAAAATCGCAGCGGCGCTCGGCCTATTCGAATCATGCATCGACGCCGAGCAGCTTGAGCAACGCGTCGAGTTTGCTCGGCCGCAAAGCGTGACGCCGCTGATGTTCGAGTACCAACTTATCGAACGAGCGAAGACGGACCGACAGCACGTGGTGTTACCCGAAGGCAAAGATGATCGCATTTTGCGAGCGACCGAGATTCTTCTGCGACGCGGTGTGGCAGATATCACGCTCCTGGGCGATCGTGATTCTATTGAGGAGTCGACGTCGTCGCTCGGTATCGACCTGACGGGCGCCAAAATCATTGATCCGGCGAAATCAGAGTGGCGCTCACAGTTTGGCAAAGAGTACTTTCGGCTTCGCAAACATAAGGGCGTCACGGAAGAGGTTGCCTACGACACGATGCTCGATGTCAGTTACTTCGGCACCATGATGGTCCACCAGGGGTTAGCCGACGCGATGGTTTCAGGCGCCGCGCACACGACAGGGCATACCATCCGGCCGGCACTGGAGTTCATTCGCCCACGGCCCGGGTGCTCGATTGTGTCGAGCGTCTTCTTTATGTGCCTGCCGAATCGCGTACTCGTCTACGGCGACTGTGCGATTGTGCCCAATCCAACTCCTCCGCAACTGGCGGACATCGCCGTCAGTTCTGCTGATACCGCGATTATGTTGGGAATTGAACCGCGGGTCGCTTTGCTATCGTATTCGACGGGGGAGTCGGGCCGAGGCGATGATGTCGATCGGGTTCGCGAGGCAACGAAGCTCGCCCAAGAGATGCGGCCCGACCTGTTGATCGACGGCCCGATGCAGTACGACGCCGCGATCGACCCCGGAGTAGGAAAACTCAAATCGCCCGATAGCCAAGTCGCAGGGCGAGCGACGGTGTTCATCTTCCCCGACCTAAACACCGGCAACAACACCTACAAAGCCGTGCAGCGGTCGTCGGGCGCCGTGGCGGTAGGCCCCGTGCTGCAGGGGCTCAATAAGCCCGTAAACGATCTTAGCCGCGGCTGCACCGTGACCGACATTGTTAACACGGTCGCCATCACCGCCGTGCAAGCCCAGCAGGAACCGCTACGCCAATGAGCACTCTGCTGGTTCTGAATTCGGGCAGTTCGTCGATCAAGTTCGAGTTATTCGATACCGACGGCATCGCGTCGATCGCTGCCGGTTGTGTCGAACGCCTCGGCGAAGCGAGCGGCAGACAAACCTGTCTCATTCGGCAAGAGAACGGCAAGACCGCAGAGCAATCGTCCAATCAAAAGCTGGCCGATCACCGCGAGGGATTCGACTACATTGCGAAGACGCTCTTCGAGACCGGGCTGATTGAGGGTTCTGGAAGTCTTCGCGGGATTGGCCACCGCGTTGTGCATGGCGGAGAGAAGTTTCGCGAGCCAACTTTGCTTGATGATGCGGTGCTGGAAGTCATACGCAAGCAAACCGTGTTGGCGCCGCTTCATAATCCGGCCAACTTGCTAGGAGTCGAGGTCGCCCTGCAGACCTATCCCGGTGTGCCGCAAGTGGCTGTGTTCGATACGGCATTTCACCAAACGATTCCGCCGCACGCTTACCTCTACGCGATTCCCTACGAGCACTACGAGCGACACGGCATACGCCGATATGGATTCCATGGAACGTCGCATCAGTACGTAGCCCGGGCAGCGGCAGAGTATCTCGAGCGACCCCTCGACAAGCTCCGCCTGATTACCATCCACCTGGGCAACGGCGCCAGCATGGCGGCCATCGATCGCGGCAAATGTGTTGACACTTCCATGGGGCTGACCCCCTTGGAAGGATTGATGATGGGCACACGCAGCGGCGATATCGATCCAGCAGTCGTGCCATTTCTGGCCGACAACGAGGGGATGAGCCTCGGCGAAGTGGACGCCATGCTCAATAAGCAGAGTGGCTTGAAAGGCATTTGCGGCGAGAACGACATGCGTGAAATTCTGCATCGCGTGGAGCAAGGCGACAGGCGCGCAGCCTTGGCCGTCGAAATGTACGCATACCGCATCAAGAAGTATTTGGGAGCCTACTTAGCCGTGCTTGGCGGCGCCGACGCGATCGTCTTCACTGCCGGCATCGGAGAGAACTCGCCGGCCGTGCGTGAAATGGCATGCGCTGGTCTGGAAGGTATTGGCATCGCCCTCGACGTTGAGAAGAACTCGACCGCAGCTTCCGACACGCGAGAGATTCAAAGCACCAGCAGCGACGTCCGTATATTGGTCGTTCCCACAGACGAAGAGCTAGAGATCGCAAGACAAACGCTTGCTTGCATCGAAGCAGGCGGCTCGCCGGGGAACTAGCCTGACGTCGTCACTCAGGTCATTTCTGCCATCGGCTTTGCTTGTGATGGCTCTCTTTGTGACGGCTGTCATGGCAGTCTAGATTTTCGCCGGTTTGCGACCCGTCGAAACGCTCCCCCGTCTTGCAGCAAATGTGTACGATGGTAGGACTTACCGTACTTCTCATGTCCTATTTTCGCTGCCTGTGTACGCCTACCTAACCATCCTGACCGGTGAAGAGACCGGGGCCAACGTGCCGCTGGATCCCGACTGCCCGACGCTCCTGGGTCGAGGCGGAGACTGCCAAGTTTCCGTGCTCGACCCCCTTTGCTCGCGAGTGCACGCCAAGATCGTTTTTGAAGAAGGCGCCTGGCTAGTGCGTGATGCCGACAGTCGCAACGGCACCTTCGTCAACGGCCAAAAGGCGGCCGAAGCGGCTCTCGACGATGGCCATCTGGTACGCATCGGCTCGACCGAGATGGAGTTCCACGAGTCGGAAGAGCCCCTCACCGCCGACGATGACAATCCGCAACTGCAGCAGACCATCGTTCAAGACGTACCGATTGACCGCCCCGGCGCTAGCGACGCCTCGCTAAACGGACTGCCAAACGCCGAGCAGGTCAAGGAATTGATGCTGCTCTACCAACTGTGCATCAAACTCCTCGGGAGTGGCGACCCCGACGTTGTGGTGCGGACCGCGCTTGATCTCCTGCAAAAGCGGACGGGCGCCTCGGTTGTCGGTTTCATGTCGCTTAACGAAGAGGGGCAGCTTAAGCCTCGGCAGGTGATCCCGCCTGACGCGATCGATCAGGTCGCCCTAAGTCCCTCGCTGACGGAACTTGTCTCGCAGCGAGGCCATGCAGTGTGGGTCGCCAACCAAGGCGCCGAGTCGGACAAAGCTGGCATCGATCACTTCGCCGATGCCGTGTGTGCACCGCTGGTACGCAAGAAAGATCGCGAGCGATCAACACTGGGCGCCATCCACGTCTATCTGCAAGATGGACGCTTTCGCCAGTCCGAGTTCGACTTCATTATCTCGGTGGCGAATCTGGTGGTGATCGCACTCAGCCGCGCTCTGGAGATTACCAGCCTTCAATCCGACTTCGAGCGACTTGCAGCAAGTTCGCCTGGCTACGACGAACTGATTGGCGAGAGCGATCCGATGCTCGCTCTCAAATCGAAGATTCCACGCGTCGCCGGGGCAGCCGGTTGCGTTTTGATCCGCGGCGAAAGTGGCGCCGGCAAGGAATTGGTCGCACGAGCCATTCACCGTGCGAGTCCACGAGCCGATCGCCCCATGGTATCGGTCAACTGCGCCGCCATCCCCACGGACTTGATGGAGAGTCAACTCTTCGGCCACAAGGCAGGTTCGTTCACCGGCGCCGACCGCGACCACACGGGCTACTTCCAGCAGGCCGACTTGGGAACGCTCTTCCTTGATGAAGTCGGGGAGATGACGCTCGAAGGGCAAGCCAAGCTGCTGCGAATCCTCGAAGGCCATCCCTTTCTTCCCGTGGGCGCAACGAACGAAGTGAGCGTCGACGTTCGCGTGATTGCCGCCACCAATCAGGATTTGCAAACCTACGTGCGGGAAAAGCGATTCCGCGAAGACCTTTACTACCGGCTAAGTGTCTTTGAGTTGCAGTTGCCGCCACTCCGTGATCGCGGGCCTGACATCGACCGCCTGATTGACTTTTTCCTCGACCACTTCCGGGGCGAGCACGGCCGGCACGAACTCGGCATCAGCGACAAAGCGCGAAAGAAACTCAACGCCTATCGCTGGCCAGGCAATGTGCGTCAGCTACGCAACGTGATCGATAGTGCCGTAGTGATGGCCGACGGAAGCAACATCGAGCCGGCCGACATCGCACTGCGAGACGCCGGGCAGGAAGAACTCGACACGCTCGAAATCGACCAGTGGGAGAAGAAGCTGATTGTCGAGGCCCTCAAGCGGACCGGCAACAATGTCCCCGACGCCGCCAAACTTCTGGGGATTGGCCGCGCTACGCTCTACCGAAAAATCGAGCAGTACCACATCGAGCGGTGACCGTCGCCACGCCGGCAAACGTCGTCGTAACGCTTATCGCTAGCGGGTCGCTAAGCTGTCTCGCTTCTCTGCAAGCACCTCATGAGATATACTTACAGTTCAGCTTCAGGTGGCATGGCTCGTCGGCTCTAGCCGTTTGCCAAACCACCAAGCAATCGAGGGGGCGAACTGGGTTCGACCGGATTGTCGAAGCGTAAGTGGCGTGTCGTGGTTGATCGGTGGCCCACGTAAAAAGCCGATTACAACCTTCAATTGCCGAAGGTAACTACGCT
>JBCDCL010000194.1:0-6156 GCA_039182175.1 Planctomycetota bacterium | reverse complement strand
GCACTACCAAGGCGGTGGATGCTGCTAGCGAACTGGGGAGAGCGAAGCCCACTAACATTCGTTCCGTTCACAGATACTTTCACCCTTCACCCTTCACCCTTCACATTTCACCGTTAAGTCTGTTCCGCATGACGACGATCAACGCACCGCTGCCCGTTCTAGAAGCTGATGCCTTCTGCAATCGCTTTGGCGAGGACGGCCTGCGTGCGGCGCCGCGGATCACCACCTTGCAGATCAATATCGGGCTGGTTTGCAATTTGGCGTGCAAACACTGTCATGTTGAGTCTTCGCCCATACGAACGGGTGACGACGAGAATATGAGCAGTGAGACGGCCGATCGGATTCTGTCATGGCTCGAGCAGAACCACGGGCCGGAAAGTGGCGGCATCGAGACCGTCGATTTCACCGGCGGCAGCCCCGAAATGAATCCGCACTTTCAGCGGATGGTCACACGATGTCGCGAGTTGGGCATCCGCGTGATAGATCGCTGCAATCCAACAATCATTCCCTATCACGATCCGAAAACCGGGACCACCTACGACTGGATCCCGCAGTTCTTGGCCGATCACCAGGTAGAAGTCGTCGCCTCGCTGCCGTGCTATTTGGAAGACAACGTCCGCAAGCAACGCGGCATGGGCGCCTACGATGCCTCGATCGACGGCTTGGCGAGACTCAACGCGGTAGGTTACGGCACGGACCCCGAGCTGCAGCTCAACTTGGTCTACAACCCGGTCGGCCCGAGTTTGCCACCGCCGCAGGAAGGTCTGGCGGAAGACTATCGCCGCGAACTCGACGAGCGATTCGGCCTCGTTTTCAACGAGTTGTGGACCATCACCAATATGCCCATCAAACGCTGGCGAGACGATCTCGAGCGGCAGGGCAAGCTTGACGACTACATGCAGCTGATCATCGGGGCCTACAATCCGGCGACGGTCGAAGGCCTGATGTGCCGCCATCAGATTCACATCGATAGCCAAGGCCGGATGCACGACTGCGATTTTAACCACGCCCTAGCGATGCGAACTCCAGGCCAAGAAGGCCGCCGGCTTTGGGAAACAACGCTTGAGGAACTAGCGAATCGTCGGATCGCCACCGGTGATCACTGCTACGGCTGCACCGCCGGCTCTGGCAGCAGTTGCGGGGGCGCGATTGCGTAGCTGGTAGCCTCCTTACGCAGCGCCTCGCTTCGCCTGCTTCCGCTGCATCTCGGCGGCAATCAGTTGCCGATAGGCGTCTGTCCGATCGGTCGACAGCGACGCCAGCTCCAGTTCCTGCTTTCGCACGCGGCGATGCTCGCCTAATCGCAAGGCCCAATCGAACACCGTCGGGAACGCTTGCTGAAAGCCATAAACGACGCGAGCAAAAGGCTCGACCATCACCTTGGCCCGGTTGCGACGAATCGCACTGACCGCAGCCTTGGCGACGCGTTCAGGCGTCGTGCAAACCCAACTCGGCGGCTGCTTTGGCGCCGCGCCTGCTGTCTCTGGCCGGGCAGAGGAGAAGAGCGACGTCTTCACCAGCCCCGGGCAGAGTGCCGTCACGCCTAAGCCCCAGCGGCCGTACTCGCTACGCAAAGATTGGCTGTAGCCGACCATAGCGAATTTCGTCGTGCAGTAAGCCGAGACCCGCGGCAAACCGACCAAACCCAATACGCTGCACACGTTGAGCACGTGGGCACGCGGCCGTGCCAATAGCCCCGGCAAGAGTTCCTGAGTGAACTGCAGCGGCGCGTGCAAATTGATCGCCAGCAGCCGCTGCCACTCGGCATCGGGCATATGGTGGGTAAAGCCGTGGTAAGTCACCCCGGCATTGTTCACCAACACATCGACGCCCGCCCACTGGTCGTACGCCAGCTTAGTGACCTCCGTCACCTGGGCAGGATCGGACACGTCGCAATAACAAGTCGCGACATCGACGCCGTGGTCGCGTACCAGCCGAGCAACGTTTTCCAGCCCGACCTGGTCGACATCCACTAGCAGCAGATGCACCCGCTCGGCCGCCAATCGCAACGCAATCGCCCGGCCAATGCCACTCGCTGCGCCGGTGACCAGGGCTCGCTTGCCGGCTAAGTCTCGCATCGCAAGCGATCCAGAAAGGGTTTGGCGACAGAATCAAGCGACGAAGTTCGGCGATGACGTGCTACGCAGCAGGACGCAGCACTTCGGTGAACTCGCCACGCTGTAGCGATTCCTCAGGAATGGTGCGGCTCAGGCGGTAGTTGTCCTCGCCCCGCAGGAGGCAGACGCCCCACTTGTCGAGGAAGTACTTTCCGCCGTTGTAAACGCTGCGGTAGTACTTCTTGTCGGGGTAGGCGGCCACGCTGGTTGGCGTCACTCGCAGATTGAACGCCAGCCGGTAGTTGTCGGTCGTGTTCGCCGCCGAGCCGTGGATGCAGCGCTCGGTGAACAGAATCATCTGCCCCGGCTTGCATGGAATTTCGACGATGTCGGTCTCGCTCTCGTCGAATTCAAGCTCGTAAGCCGCGTTGTAGAAGCCTTCCTTACCACCAAAGTGAATCGGCCGGATGCGATCGTGCGTACCGCGAGCGAATCGCAAGCAGCCGTTCTCGGTGGTCGACTCATCGACGGCGATCCATGCCGTGATCTGGAAGATCTCACTTCGATCGGCTGGGAAAATCGCCGGGTCTTGGTAATCCTCCACCATGAAAGTGCTCGCCTGGTGCCACTGAATCGCAGGCGAATGCGGTCCCTTGTAGAAAATCTGCGACCGCCAGCAATTGAGATCCGGCCCCAAGATCTGGGCAACCCGATCCGTGACGCCAGCGTCCTTCATGTAGTTCCACAAGCGGGGCGACTCGAAGTGCCGGTCACGCGGCGTCACAAAGCCGTAGGTTTCCGACTCCGTGTTCTCCATCGCCAGCAGATCTTGCTTGAAGTCTGCCATCTCATCGGGGCTGAAAACATCAAACGGCCCCGCATAACCATCTTCGTAGAAGCTCTTAAGCTGGTCGTGCGAGAGCTGGTTCTCAGGCGCCACATCGGCCTTCGATTCGATCTTCTCGGGCATCTTGAAATAGCACGGCTGGTCGATGTAGGCCTTGGTCAGGCCACTGCCGATCAGCTTGGTGAACATCTCGTAATCCCAATTCTTGACGATCGACTTGATGTCGCGTGGCAAGATCGAGGTCGGCAAGCCAAGCGCCTTGTAGCCCATCAAGCCAGCCAGGCCGCCGCACAGGGGCATACGCTGCCAAAAGGGACGAAGCTTGGGGTGCATATTCATGATCGATCAACCTTGAACAGGGTGGGAGAGTTTGGGGTTCGCATGGCGCCAGCATGCACACTGTGGCGCTGCTAGTTCCGTCGGTAACGATTGATCGGACTTTGCGGGTTGGGGACTTTAGCGCGAATCCGCACAAAATCGCCGGCTGGCGTCGCACCCGGCACGTGGTGGCCGTCTCTGTCGAAGCTGCCCATGTCTGCCCGCAGGCGTGAGCGGCTATAATCGGGATATAGCCCGGTAATTTCGCCGCCCTATCTCACCTTCTGACCCACCTTTCCGGCCCGCCTTCCGATGACCGACTTCGCAGCTCAACCGACGGTGTGGTCACGGCTACCACTCTGGGGGGTTCGCGTGCTGGCGCCGGTGGCTGCTGGCGTCGCCCTCTTTTTGCTCACCCAAAGTTCCTCTGGCGGCGTTGCCGGCTGCGATGGGTTGAGCGGCTTTGACTGCGGGGCCGCTTTGCAAAGCCGCTGGTCGGTCTGGCTCGGCATCCCCGTGTCGGTGGCTGGCATCCTGTGTTACGTCGGCCTCGCGGTAGCAAGCTGGATGGTCGGCCGGCAGTCGTCGACGATCGACGCCGCCGGTTGGCGAATCTTGGAACTACTCACGCCAATTGCCCTGGGCGCTGCCGTTTGGTTTATCGCCCTGCAAGCGACTGGCATGGCGCCTCTGTGCCCCTACTGCCTGGCAGTGCATACGTGCGGAATCATTATTGCCGCGTTGGTGCTCACGGCCCGGCTACAAGCCAACCGCAACGACGATGCTCGCCCGCAAGCGCCCGTGTCGCCACTCGCAGCGTCACAACCACGCTCGGGCCCTCTGCCGCCGCCATCGCTCGGCCTGCCAACGCTCACGGGAATCGTCGCCGTCGCGGCATTGGTCGTCGTCCAACTGATGTTTCCACCCACAATGGACGTCATCGACGCCGCCAGCCTCGAAGGCGACTTCCAACTCACCGTCGACCTACCGCCAGCTGATGAAGAGCCGTGGGCCGAAGCGACTGCCTCTACTGAAGGCGACGGACAGACTGAACGCGACGGACAGACTGAACCTAACGGGCAGATCGAAACCAGTGAGCCTTCGGAAGACACGCAAGAAGTAGCCGAAGCAACAGTCGCTGAGCAACGCACGCCGCTTCGCCGCCGGGTGAATGGCTCTCGCAAAGTCGAATTACTCGGCGGGCGGCTGACGATCGATGCCTACCAGTACCCAATCCTCGGCTCACCCGAGGCGGAGCACGTGATTGTCGAGCTGATGAATTACAGCTGCTCGCATTGCCGGAAATTTCATCCGACGCTCGAAGAAGCACTGGAGCGGTATGGCGATCAGATTGCCGTGGTGGTGCTGCCGATCCCCAACGAATTGCTCTGCAACAAGTACATCAAGCAAGCGATCCCAAGCGGCCGCGGCTCCTGCAAGCTGGCCCGGCTGGCCGTGGCGGTCGCCGATGTGGCGCCGGAGCAGTTCGAGCCGGTCCACGCATTTTTGCTCGAGGGCAAAACGATGCCGAGCTTCACTCGAGCAACCATCTTTGCAAAAGAACGCGTCAACAGCGAGAAGCTAAGCGATGCCTTGCTCGCCGACGCATCCGAGGAACAAGTGAAACGCTTTATCGAACTGTTCGCCAAACTGTCCGCCGCCAGCCGCATGCAGTTGCCGTCGCAAATCGTGGGCGACAACATCCTGTCGGGCGCCCCCACTTCGCTCGAATCCCTTTGCGAAGCGTGGGAAGAACGACTTGGCGTGCAGCCGATTACGACGGCCACCTCACAGTAGTCAGCAACTCGAAGCACGGGATTTGCGGCGAAGACGCAATGGCCAAGCAAACCACTGCCGAGCGTAGCCGCATCATGGCGGCGGTGAAGAGTCGCGACACTAAGCCTGAATTGCTTGTTGCCAGCCTGCTACGCAGCGCCGGCATCCACTATCGCCGCGACATCAAGCGACTACCAGGGCGGCCTGACTTTCTGTTGATCGACGCAGACATCGCGTTGTTCGTCCACGGCTGCTGGTGGCATGGCCACACCTGCCCGCGGGCACAGCGAGTGCCGAAGACGAACCGCGACTACTGGCTCGCCAAAATCGCCCGCAATTGCCGCCGCGACCGACGGGTTGCCCGCGAATTGCGTAGCTTGGGCTACTCCGTTTGGACCGTGTGGGAATGCCAGCTCAAATCAGGTCAGTTGCCAACGCGGCTAGTTAAAGCCGCGACCGCGTACGGGTAATTTTATGCTTACGCTGCGGGGCTTCTCATTCGCGTTAGGGTATGGTCAGGTAATAGCAACCAAGCCGACGCAAGGAAGCATGACCGTCTCGCTACAAAAACCGCTGTTCGACGCAACGCCGGCGCCACCGCCGGTATCGGGACGGACCGCCCTGGAGTTCTTTGCGGGCGTTGGCCTCGCGCGAATCGGGCTCGAGCAAGCGGGCTGGGAAGTCGTCTTCGCCAACGATCTCGACTCCAATAAACGGCAAATGTACGAGGGCCACTTTGGACCCTCGCCGCATTATTCGAGCGAAGACATCCACCGGCTGGCGGAACGGCCCGAAGAAGTTCCCACGGCGACGCTTGCCCACGCGTCGTTCCCTTGCACCGACTTGTCGCTGGCTGGCGCCAGGCGAGGAATCCACGCGGGTGAGTCGTCCGCCTTCTGGGGCTTTCACCAACTAATAGCGGGCATGGGCGAACGGCGCCCGCCACTGGTGCTGCTCGAGAACGTCACCGGCTTCCTATCTTCGGACGACGGCGCCGACTTCCGATCAGCACTCGCGGCCCTCAATGATCGGGACTACGCGGTCGACGCCTTGGTGCTCGACGCCGCCCACTTCGTTCCGCAAAGTCGCCCCCGTCTGTTCGTCGTTGGTTGCCTGCCGAATGCATCCTCAGCGAACCGACATCAAAGACTGCCCACG
>JBCDCL010000193.1:0-6160 GCA_039182175.1 Planctomycetota bacterium | reverse complement strand
GACCGTGTAGTAGCGAATCAAAATATGCGGCAGCGATGCGGTTCCGCAAAACAAGGCGAGCATCAGCGACAGAAAGTTGAGCTTGTCTCGCCAGTCGTCAGAGCGGATGCCGGCAAACTTGGGATGCTCGCCAGGCCGGAGGACTTGGCTGCCCGGCGTTGGCTTGGGGGAATAGACCGTCGTCGTACTGCCGTCGTCACCGATTGTTTTCGTGCTACTCCAAAGGACGACTTCACTCTCCTGGAGCGTCGTCAAAAATGACACAGGCCCCAGCGGGCCGGTGCTTGTGACGTTACCCGGCAGCTTGGAGACGGCGCCCACTGGTCGGAGCGAAGCCTCGCCTTCACCGTCGCCAAACGGGAGGCCATTGACTCGTTTCTCGCCATCGGCGGTAACGGTCACGGTCTGTTCCGCCAGACTTTCGGGGCTGTTATCGACCGTAAGTCCACGTTGCAAAATCATCACCACCAGGACCGCACTGAACACGACCAGCAGGCCACCTTTCAGGAATTGCACCCACGTGGTCGACACCATGCCCGCCGTGACGACGATCAAAATCACCACGGCGCCCACCAGCACCACGCCTTGCCAGTGCTCGAGCCCCAAGAGCGGCTGCACCAACACGCCGGCGCCACTCATCTGCGGAATCAGATAGAAGACGCTCACCAGCAGCGTGCTTACGCCAGCAGCGAACTTGATACCGGGCGAATCGAAGTTGGCGTTCAGTGCGTCGGCGAAGGTGAACTTGCCAAGCCGCTTCATCGGCTCGGCGACGACGAAGAGCGCCACGATCCAGCCGGCGAGGAAGCCGATCGAGTACAAAAACCCGTCGTAGCCGTACGAGGCGATCATGCCACAAATGCCGAGAAACGACGCCGCCGACAGGTAATCGCCGGCGAACGCAACGCCGTTTACGAACCACGGAATCTGCCCGTGGGCAGCAAAATAGCCGGCCGACGAGCGTGCTTTGCGGCCCAAATAAAAACTGAGGCCGAGCGTGACGCCGACAAAGGCCAAGAAAACGACGATGGCCAGCGGCGAGGCTTCGTTGATCATGACTTGCCTCCTGCGCCGCGGGTGCGGGCAGCATGATCGGTCGCCCGCTGATCGGCTCGACTAGCAAGCCAACCGTACAGCAGGGCCAAGACAAACGCCGCCACGATCAGGCACAAGCCGTAGAGCACGGCGACGCTCAGTCCCGCGATGGGCGTACTCTCCATCGCCTCGGGCGCGAGGGCATTGAGAAAAACGAACCCGCCGTAGAGAGCCAGGTAAACGGCGAACAGCACCAAGCCGAGCCGTGTTGTGTGGGAATGCACCGGTCGTGGTCCAGACAGACAGGAGGAGCGAGAAAAGAGTCGCCCAGCATAACCTGCCTCGTCGATGGCTGCATCACCAAACGGCTTGCGATCCCTATGCGACTGGCCGACAAAGACGGCTAATAGTGCGGCGGTCGCTCGTCGGGCAGTTGCTCGGCGCTCTCTTGCAGTTGCACGAGCCGCGTCACTGTGGCCTTGAGCTTCTCTCGATCGGCCAGTAGCCAATCGATCTCTCGCCGCTGCGTGGTGATGACCTCATTGAGTTCATCCAGCAAACGCTGCTGGTGAGCGAGCAACTCTTCTAGTTGAGTGAGGCGAGATTCCATCAGCACAATCTTTCCGCCAGCAGCAGATCAGGCGCCGACCGCGCGAAGCCAAGCGTTGGCCATCAGGGCGGCGCCATCGGGCGACGGATGGACGCCATCGCCGGCCCAACGCTCTGGCGGAGCGAACTTTACCGCTTCGTCAAAAACGGTTTGAAACGGCGCCCACGCATCGGCGTACTTTTCAGCAACCGCTTTGGCCGCCGCGCGGAACTCGTCAAACGCGGGGAACCACCGATCGTCGACGGCGCCAGTTTTCAAGACGAAAGGCTCGCAGATCACTAGTTTAACGTTCGGGAGTTCTTTCTTGGTTCGCTCTGCAAGGGCGAAGTAGTCGATGCGGTAGGTTTCGACCGTGCCGTCGTAATCCCAATCGAGCGAATGCCAAATGTCGTTGACACCGATCAGGATGCTGAGCACATCCGGCTTCAGATCGAGGCAATCCACCTGCCAACGCTCGGCAAGTTGGTGCACCTTGTGGCCGCTGATGCCGCGGTTGTGCACCTTGAGACTGTCTGCAGGCCGCTGAGCAAGCAGGCTAGCGCTGGCGAGAAAGGCGTAGCCGCCTCCCATGGCCGCTGCATCGTTGGGCTTGGCGATGTCCCGATTCCGCCCGGCATCGGTAATGCTATCGCCTTGGAACAGAATGGTGTCGCCCGACGTGATGAGCGACGTCTCGGCTGCAGCCGAGCTAGCGGCCTCGCGATGTTCGGCCTGGGCGACGTTGCTCATCCATCCCGCGGCGCCGAGTGCGGCGCCGGTGGTGAGAAAGTCGCGTCTGCCATGTTTGGGCGCTTTGGCCATGGGCCGCCTCTTTTTGGGTCGATCTTTCGCGGTTGCGAATCTGACACCAGAAAGATAATCGGGGCGACTCCGGCTCGCAACTAAACCACTTGTTGCGGCAAATTGAGTCCGGGCGCCGAAAGCTGCGTGAAGCCCATCAGGTACTCGTCAATCGCGCGAGCGGCGCCACGGCCTTCGTTGATCGCCCATACCACTAGGCTTTGCCCACGCCGGCAGTCGCCTGCCGCAAAGACACCATCGACATTCGTGGTGAACTTGCCATGCTCCGCTTGAAACGTGGTCCAACCGCGGCGAGGTTCAGCGGTCTCTAGGCCGAGCATTTCGCCGACCGCCAGTTCGGGACCAACAAAGCCGGTGGCAAGCAGCACCAAATCGGCTGGCCAGACTTTCTCGCTCCCCTCGATTTCAAACCACGGCGGCCCGCCCGGCGTAGGCTGCGACCAATCGATTTCGACTGTCTTCACGCCCGTCAGCTTGCCATTCTCGCCGATGTACTCCTTCGTCAGAATTTGGTACTGGCGAGGATCGTTGCCCGTCTTGGCACGCATTTCTTCGTGCGAGTAGTCGACGCGATAGACCTGTGGCCACTGCGGCCACGGATTGTTTTCACGACGGTTTTCCGGCGGTTGGGCGACGACCTCCAAGTTGACAATGCTCTTGGCGCCATGCCGCAGCGAAGTGCCAATGCAGTCGGCGCCCGTGTCGCCGCCGCCAATCACAATCACATTGAGCCCCTTGGCCGACATGTACTTGTGATCTTCCAGGTCGGAGTCGATCAGACTCTTGGTGTTACGGGTGAGGAAATCCATCGCGAAGTGGATGCCCTCTAGATCGCGGCCTTCGCAGTGACCCGTCGGGTCGAACGGCTTAGTGGCGCCGGTCGCTAGCAGTACGGCGTCGAACTCGTCAACCAAATGCTGCGGATCGACAAACTTGATGGGCACCTGGCGCTCTTGCATGATTTGAGTCATGTGCCCAGGAGCGAAGTCTTCTTCCTTGCCGACGTGTACGCCGGTGACGAACTTGACGCCTTCTTCCCGAAGCTGATCGACTCGCCGTTCGACGGTGTCTTTATCGAGCTTCATGTTCGGAATGCCATACATGCAGAGGCCGCCAATGCGGTCGGCCCGCTCGTAAACGGTTACGGCGTGGCCAGCACGACGCAGCTGTTGGGCGGCCGTCAAGCCGGCCGGCCCCGAGCCGACGATGGCGACGGTTTTGCCCGTCTCGAACTCAGGCGGCTGCGGCTGCACCCAACCTTCTTCCCAGCCGCGATCGATGATGGCGTTTTCGATGTTCTTGATCGTCACCGGAGGGTTGTTGATGCCCAGGACGCACGAACCTTCGCACGGCGCCGGACACGCTCGCCCGGTGAATTCGGGGAAGTTGTTCGTCTTGTGCAATCGCTCTAGCGCTTCTCGCCAGCGATCGTTGTAGACCAGGTCGTTCCACTCGGGGATCAAGTTATCGATCGGGCAGCCGCTGTCCGACTGGCAGAACGGCACGCCACAATCCATACACCGGGCGCCCTGCGTCTTAAGCTGCTCGACCGGCGCGGCGGTGTAAATCTCCAGATAGTCATTCGCCCGCTCAATCGCATCGCGATAAGGCACCGCCTGACGGTCGAACTCTTTGAAACCAGTTGGCTTTCCCATGTCTTACAACTCGCTCCCTTAGCTGACTAAATGCACGCCACACTATCTTCGCGTCTTCGCGTCTTCGCGCCTTTGCGAGAGACGCAGTCGACAGACCTCAAACCGTCGCCGTCTCTGCCTCTTTGGCTTTCATCTCTTGCAGCACGCGTTTGTAATCGGTTGGCATTACCTTCACGAACTGCGGTAGGCACTCGTCCCAGCGGGCCAGGACGTCGGCCGCTACGGACGACTCGGTGTAGCCGTGGTGCTTCTCGATTAGTTGGCGTAGCTCGGCGATGTCTTCGTCTTCGACGACTTTTTCGAGCGCCACCATGCCGAGATTGCAGTTGGCAAGTAGCTCGTCCTGCGGATCCCAGATGTAGGCGATGCCGCCCGACATACCGGCTGCGAAGTTGCGGCCCGTGGGGCCGAGAATCACCACCCGGCCGCCCGTCATGTACTCGCAACCATGGTCACCAACGCCTTCGATCACCGCATGGGCGCCCGAGTTACGGACGCAGAACCGCTCGGCTGCCCGGCCGCGGAAGAAGGCTTCGCCCCGCGTGGCGCCATAAAGGCAGACGTTGCCAACGATGATTTGCTCTTCCGCTTTGAAGCCTGAGTGCTTCGGCGGATAGACAATCACCCGGCCGCCCGAGAGACCTTTGCCAACGTAATCGTTGGCGTCGCCTTCGAGTTCCAAGGTCACGCCGTGCGATAGGAAACAACCCAAACTCTGGCCAGCGTGGCCTTCGAGCTTGAAATGAATCGTGTCGTCCGGCAGGCCGGCTTCGCCCCACTTCTTGGCGATCTCGTTCGAGAGGATCGTGCCTACGGTGCGATCGGTGTTGACGATCTTGACCGTCTCGCGGACCGGCTTGGCGTCTTGAATCGCTGGCTGAGCCAAATCGACCAGCGTCCGCAAGTCGAGCGACTTCTCCAGTTGGTGATCCTGAGCCTGCGTGCAATAGCTGCCCGCCTCGGGATACGGCTTCTTGGCCGGCGTCAGCAGTTCGGTCAGGTCCAAACCGTCTGACTTCCAATGCTGGATCGCCTTGGTGGTGTCGAGCACATCGACGCGGCCAACCATCTCGTCGATGGTGCGGAAGCCTAACTCGGCCATGATGCCGCGGGCTTCTTCGGCGACCATGAATAGGTAGTTGACCACGTGTTCCGGCTTACCGGTGAACTTCTTGCGAAGCTCCGGATCTTGGGTCGCAATGCCCACTGGGCAGGTGTTGAGGTGACACTTCCGCATCATGATGCAGCCGAGCGTAATCAGCGGCGCGGTGGAGAAGCCAAACTCCTCGGCGCCCAGCAGCGCGGCGATCACCACGTCCCGGCCGGTTTTCAACCCGCCGTCGGTTTGTAAGACGACGCGGCTTCGCAAGTCGTTAAGCACCAACGTTTGGTGCGTCTCGGCAATGCCAAGCTCCCACGGCAAGCCGGCGTGCTTGATGCTGGTCAGCGGCGAGGCGCCCGTGCCACCGCCATCGCCGGAGATCAGAATGTGATCGGCATAGCCTTTGGCGACACCCGAGGCGATCGTGCCGACGCCGACCTCCGACACCAGTTTCACGCTGACGCGAGCTGCGCGGTTCGCGTTCTTCAGGTCGTGAATGAGTTGCTTAAGGTCTTCGATCGAGTAGATGTCGTGGTGCGGCGGTGGACTGATGAGACCAACGCCAGGCGTCGAATAACGCACCTTGGCGATCGTTTGGTCGACCTTGCGTCCCGGCAGCTCGCCTCCTTCGCCTGGCTTGGCGCCTTGCGAGATCTTGATCTGAATCTCGTCGGCGTTTGTCAGGTAGCTGATCGTCACGCCAAACCGGCCCGAGGCGACCTGCTTGATCGCCGATCGGCGCGAGTCGCCATTGTCGTCGGGCGTCCAGCGAGTGGGGTCCTCACCGCCCTCGCCCGTGTTGCTCTTGCCGCCCATCCGGTTCATGGCGATCGCCAAAGCTTCGTGCGATTCGGCCGAGATACTGCCGTAGGACATCGCGCCGGTGCAGAACCGCTTAACGATTTCCGACGCGGGCATGACCTCATCGAGTGGGATCGGGCCGTCAGCCGCTGGCTT
>JBCDCL010000192.1:0-6177 GCA_039182175.1 Planctomycetota bacterium | reverse complement strand
GATCAGCCGTTCAAACCTTGGTCGATCCAGCTTCGCCGCGAGCGGCCCGTTTCCTTCGTATTCGAGTCGGGCGCCTTCGAGTCGGGGCAAGTGCGGGCGCTAATCCACACGACGCAGATCGTGTCGGGCGAAGAGGTTTTCCGCGGCTGGGACATCGAAGTGGTCTATCGCCCGGTGCGTGAAGGGGGGCGGTGGTATGCCGAGCTAGTGGGTGAGATTGATGTCTTCCCCACGAGCTTCGATCCGAATATCCCTGGCGCCCGGATTGCTAGCAAGAAGCGAGCCATCCGGCGAAACCTGGCCAAGCAGCTGACGGCCCGATCGACCGAAGACCCCAACTTCCCTCGCCGCCCCGAGATCAAACCGATCGACTTTGGAAGACTCGAAAAGCCGGGGCTTAATTTCCTGTCGCTTACGGATGTTGCGATCGACGCTGGTTGGCTATCGATTGCCTTTGACGCGAATTGAGCCCCGACGAGCCCGCATTGGGCTCTTTCTCTGCTCACTGCCGCCCCTCTCGTCGCCGCGTCAACGCTGGCGCCGCATGCAGCCGGGCGGCACTTTCTTGGCGTTTTGTCAAAGTTTGCCGGTTAGGCCGACGATATCAGTCGTGGTGATTACCCGGATTGCACCGGGGTGGGCTCGTGTCGCGGGTTCAACCTGGCCGGTCACCGACGCTCTGGGGGGAGCATTGCTAGCCAGCATTTGGCCAGCAGCAAGCGTGCAAGCCGTCTGCGGTACGCAGCGACGCCCATGGGGGGCGACGGGCGAACGGCGGCACAGGAATCCTCCGTCAGGGACGCAACGATATGCACCGGCACTTCAACGCCCACTCACTCCGCGGCGCCAATTCACTCCGCATCTTGTTGTGCGGCGCCCTGCTCGCCACCGGTTGTGCGCCGACGCAGCCCTTCTACTTCATGGAAGATGGCGATCTGTCGCACTACGTCGACGTGGCGACCAGCATCGACTATCCGGATGTTGAAGAACCGTCGCTCGACGAAGTGACCGGCGCCCTCGCGCCGCTGACGCTGGCCAATACCGACAACTATGAGATGTGGGACCTGACGCTCGAAGAAGCGACCCGCATCACCCTCAAGAACAGCCAGGTTATGCGGCAACTAGGCGGCACGGTCCAAGAGAGTGCGCCGGAAACGATCTCGCGAACGCTGATCAACAGCGTCGCCGTGACGACGACTTACGATCCGGCCCTTGTAGAAACGGCAACCGGCTCTGGCTTTGGTTCGCCCTTCTCTGGCAATGGCGTGGAAGCGGCCTTGTCTGAGTTCGACGCCCAGGTCGACGGCAGCATCACTTGGAACAAAGGCGACCTGCCTCAAAACCGTCCTGACGCTGCCGGTATCGGCGCCGTCTTCTCGCCAGCCGTGTTCGGCTCGGAAACCGCGACTTCGACGCTTGGCGTTTCCAAGACGTACGCCACGGGTACGCAGTTCGGCTTCCGCAACAATACCGACTACAACAGTAACAATATTCCGTCGGACGACGATCCTGCCGCCGGCGCGTTCCAAGCTTTTACGAGCGCTTGGGAAACCAACTTCGAGGCGTTCTTCAGCCATCCGATCTTGCAAGGTCAAGGTACGCAGTACAACCGGATCGCCGGTCCGCAATCGTTCGACCAAGCGGCGGCGAACATCGTCAATCCGATCGACGGTGTGATGATCGCCCGCATCCGCACCGACCAAACACTCGCCGACTTTGAAGGGGGCGTGCGGAACTTGATGCGAGACGTCGAGCAAGCCTACTGGCAGCTCTACTTCTCCTACCGGGACCTGGAGTCTCGCAAGACGGGCCGTGATAGCGCACTAGAAACTTGGAAGAAGGTCCATGCCCTGTTCGTCGAAGGCGCCCGCGGCGGTAGTGCCGACCGCGAAGCCCAGTCGCGTGCCCAGTATTTCCAGTTCAAAGCCCTCGTCGAAGAAGGTTTGACCAACCTGTACCGAGCGGAAAATCGGCTGCGTTACATCATGGGTCTGTCGATGTCCGACGGCCGTTTGATTCGTCCTGCCGACGAGCCGACCACCGCCCGCGTTTCGTTCGACTGGGCCGCTATCCATGGCGAAGCTTTGGTCCGACGCGTCGAGGTCCGCCGGCAAAAGTGGGAGATCAAACGGCGTGAGCTGGAACTAATCGCTGCTCGCAACGGGCTGCTGCCACGATTGGATGCCTTTGGCACCTATCGCTGGCGTGGCTTGGGGGACCAACTGATTGACAATCAGCGGACTGGCATCCCCTTCAACCGCGACGGCTCTAACGCTTTCGAGTCGCTCACCAGTGGCGATTTCCAAGAGTGGTCGCTCGGCTTGCAGTTGAGCGTGCCGATTGGCTTCCGCCAGCAGTTGTCGACCGTGCGGCATCACCAACTGTCGCTCGCTCGCGATCGTGCCATCTTGCGGGATCTCGAACTAGAGGTTTCCCACCAATTGGGTGACGCATTGCGAGATTTGGACTTGAACTACGGGCTGACAGAAACAAACTTCAATCGCCGGGCTGCTGCAGAGAGGGAAGTGGAAGCCGTTGAAGCTGCCTACCTGGCCGACCGGGTGACGCTCGACCTGTTGCTGGATGCCCAGCGACGCCGGGCGGATGCCGAGACTGCGTACTACCGATCGCTCGTCGATTACAATGTGGCTGTGTCGGACGTTCATTTCCGGAAAGGTTCGTTGCTGGACTACAACGGCGTCTTCCTTGCTGAAGGCCCCTGGCCTGGTAAGGCGTACTTTGACGCGATGCGTCGGGCACGCAGCCGGGACGCGGCAATGTACTTGGACTACGGCTACACCCGGCCAAACGTGATTAGTCGCGGCCCGCACAACCAAAGCTCGGCCGGCTACCAGTCGTACCAGGGCGAGGTCATCTACGAGGGCGTCCCGACGCCCGCGACGATGCCCGGTGGCGTGCCCGAGGGCACTGTCGTGCCGCAAGGCGACACGTTGCCGCCGGCTCCGCAACCGCTGCCGGCGCCGTCCGAAGGCTCGCTCACTAGCGTGGGCGTGCGAGATGAGCTAGCGCAGCCGGCCGTCTACGGGCAGCCAGCATTAGCACAAGCAACCGAATAACCGCGGCGCCAGGCGCCGAACATACGGCGTCTATGAATATCAAACGCGTTAGTCGGTTGCTTCGCATCCTGCAGATGCTGCAAGCACGTGCGGGCGAGAATGCCGATGGCTTGGCGGCCGCGAATGGCGTCAGCCGGCGGACTGTGTTCCGCGATATCGAATCGCTCAAGGCGGCTGGCATACCCGTTGAGTACGATCGCGAGAGCGACCGCTATTCGCTGCCCGGCAGCTACTTCTTGCCGCCGACCAACTTCACGGCCGAAGAAGCGTTGGCGATCATCGGTCTGACGACCGAACTCGGCCGCCGCGATACGATGCCTTTCTACGAGGCGGCCCGCCGTGCGGCGCTCAAGCTCGAGGCCAGCTTGCCGGCTAAGCTCCAAGCCCAGATGAGCGATCTGACGCGAGCGATCCATGTCCGGCCACGGCAGATCAATCTGCTGGAAGGCAAAGATTCGCACTATCAGCAACTGCTCGACGCCCAAGCAGCACGCCGGGCGGTGTGGATCGACTACGACAGCTTGACCGAATGGGATCGCATCGAAACCGTCGTGCGGCCTTACGTCATCACGTTCATCAATCGCAGTTGGTACTTGATCGGCCGTTCGTCACTGCACAAGGAAGTTCGCACCTTTAACGTCGATCGCATCGCATCGCTCCGGCTGCTGGACGAGCAATTCAAACCGCCGCGTGGTTTTAGCCTGCAGCGGTATCTGGGCAAAGCTTGGCGGATGATTCCCGAGCCGGGGAATGAAAACCGCGTCCATCTGCATTTCCGGCCGATGGTAGCCAGGAACGTCGCCGAGGTGCATTGGCACGAGACACAAGAAACCGAGTTCCGCGAAGATGGTTCGCTTGATTTCTACGCCACGGTGTCGGGCATCCACGAGATCTCGTGGTGGATCTTGCAGTATGGCGACCAGGTCGAAGTGCTCCGCCCGGCGAGTCTACGAAAGTTGGTGAGGGAACGCATCGGTCGCATGGCAGCGATCTACCAAAGGAAGTAAGAATCAGCGACGACCGCCGGCAGTGGCCCAACTCCACGGCTGCCGCCTGCCGAGCGGGCCGCTTATACTCTCGGCATGTTTGTTTCCTTCGATGGCGTTGATGGAGTAGGCAAGAGCACGCAGCTCGAGCTGTTTTGCCGGTGGCTTGAGTCGCTCGGCAAGACGGTGGTCTCGTGCCGCGACCCAGGAAGTACGCCGCTGGGCGAGCGGGTTCGCGATATCGTCTTGCATAGCGACGACGCCACGCCAATCGGCGGACGCGCAGAGATGCTGCTTTACATGGCGGCCCGGGCACAACTGGTAGAAGAAGTTATCCGGCCGGCACTGTTGGCGGGTAGCGTGGTGGTGGCGGATCGGTTCTTGCTCGCCAACGTGGTTTATCAAGCCCATGCAGGCGGGCTGCCGGTCGACGAGGTTTGGCAAGTTGGCAAAGTCGCCACCGGCGGCATCGAGCCCGACGCCACGCTGCTGCTCGATATGGATCCTGCTATTGCCGACGGGCGAATCGAACGGACCCGCGATCGAATGGAAACTCGTGGCGATGACTATCGTCAAAAAGTACGCGAAGGCTTTCTCGCTGAGGCAGCTCGCAGCGAGCGAATTCACGTGATCGACGCCAACCAGTCAATCGACGATGTGCAGGCTGACATCAGGCGTGCTGTCGAGCCGTTGCTCGATGCTTAGTTCTTCAATCGACGTTCAGTCGATGGGCGACATCCGAGCCGGTTCGCTTGGCCCAGGCATCGATCGTTAGCACTGCCAGGAAGGCGCCAACGGCAATCGCCAAACAGGTCGCCGTGTGGGTGTCGAAAGCGGCGGGCCACTGCGGCTCGAAAATCTTTTCCTTAAACTCGGCCACCGATGGCGTGGTGTCGAGTTGCATCGGCCAGATCTTGTAGAGCGAGCCGATCATAAATCCGCACAATGCCGCCATGGTGGGCGTCGTGTATTTGGCGAGCAGCCAACGCAGGACCCGGCTGAACAGCAGCAGGCCGAACACACAGCCCGCGGCGAAGACCGCCAGCGTCGCCAGTTCTCCGCCCGTAACGGCGAGTTTCGGCAAGTCTTTGATGATGCCCGTGATCTCGTGGTACTTGCCAAGCATCAGCAACAAGTAAGAACCACTTACGCCCGGCAAAATCATAGCGCAGATGGCGATCGCTCCGCTGACAAACGTGTAACCAAGTCCAGGCCGTGCGGTCAGATGGCCTTGGCTAAGGATGCCGAGCGCCGCCACAGCTGCCACTAAGCCGATCGCGATGCAGCCTACTAGCTCGGCCCGATTCTCCGGCCGGCACATGCGTCCTACCAAAACGCCCGACCCAAGGATCAGGCCGAAGAAGGCGGCATAAGTGAGGCCCTGGTGATGCTCCAGCAGGTAGTGCATCAGCTTCGCCAGCGAAACCACCGCCACGACGATTCCAAGCCCCAGGGCGGTGAGAAAGCGAAAATCGACGTGCCGGCCCGCATCGGCAAATCGCCGCTGGCCGAGAAGGCCGATTAGCTGGCTATCGAAGTGGCTGAGTGCTTGTAGCAACCGCTGGTAGATCCCGAGCACCAACGCAACGGTACCGCCAGAAACGCCGGGCACGATATCCGCGGCACCCATCAGGAACCCGCGAGCGGCGGTCGTGAGATCGGTGATTCGGGGCCGAAAGACGCTTTTCATCGGATTCTGCGGGGGGAATCGCCGGTTCGGACGCAACTGGGAGGGTGGTTGCTCGAATATAGCTCAGTCGCCATGCAAAGCTGAACGGGCCGTGGTTTGCGAGCGACCAGCGAAGTCCCGCAAGATCGAGATTGACCTGTGCCAGCGTCGGCTGTAAGATTTTTCACCAAGCGAAGTTACGGCGTTGCTGGCGATCGATTTCGGACGAACGTAGCAAACGCGGTGCGACCGCAGCAACTCGCAAGGACCCAGCGAGGCGTTGCTTACCGAACGATTCGGGCGGCTGACTTAGTTGGCCGCAAGCCTATTCCCTGGCACAACCTACCGGCGCGGTGACCACCCGACCGCACTACCTCAGCAAGACCGCCACCGGCTGGCTGATTCAAGCCCCGGCCAAGCTGAATCTCTATCTCGAAGTGCTCGG
>JBCDCL010000191.1:0-6189 GCA_039182175.1 Planctomycetota bacterium | reverse complement strand
CGAGGAACTTGGTCAGAGGTTAGAGCGAAAAGCCTTCGCGGTCGATCCGTTCGACCTCGGCAATCGAGAAACGCACGGCGCGGCCAAAGCGAACCGGATTGATAGCGCCGGTAGCGACCGCTTGGTCGATGGTGCGGACCGAAACCTTGAGACGTTCGGCCAACTCTTCGCGGGTTAGATGGGCTGCGACAGCGCCCGGGGATGCAAGCTTCATCATTGCCTCGCATGCTTTCAAGTAAGCGACGCGGCAAGGCTCTGTCGGCCGCGTCTGCATGCAAGGTAAGCTCGTTCGCGTCGCTGGCGTTTCAGTGCCTAGCAAAGAACTTTTCAATGCCAAGCATTGAAACGATTATTCGCGTAGAAGCCGACGCATAGTAGAATTAGAAATTTCGTGGCCGTGGCGTTTTTTCAGTTCAGCAATCGCTCGGCGGATTGCTTCGGCCTCGCTGATCCGTGGCCCGCTGCATTCCGAGAATATCGCGCGAGCAAGCTCTTTAACCTGTTCGGGGGTCGCTTTGCCCTTGCCGCCCTTGGCTGACGCGGCTCTCCTCTTCTTGCCTGTGAGCGCGTCTGGGCCGTGCGGCAGCACTTGAATGTAAGCGACAATCATTCCAAGACGGAATCCGATCATCGCCACGGTTTCAGGGCAGCAACCAGGCCCAGCCGTCTCTAGCACGTGCAATAGATCGATGCACTCTTTCGCCATTCGTCGTGCAGGTTCGTCTATCTCTGGCCTATTTCCTGCATCCGACGTTTCGACCACCCCTTGAAGCCATTCATTTATGCTAGGCAACTGTCCCGTAGCAAAATGCCTCTCGGCGTATTCCCTAGCGTCGGCCTCCGATTGCATCGGTATATGCTGCCAGTCAAATATGCCGCTTTCGCTAGCCATCTTGTAAACCTCCTGCTAAGCCAACCCGGCCGGCCCAGGCGCCGCAGGAGAGGGCGCCCAGGCGGGCCGACGATCGGAGCTACCGATCTAGCTGGTCGTGAATCTGCCCACCGTCGCGAGCAGTGCGTTGATTATAGCAAAGCCGGTTCGCCTCGAAGTGCGCCCTATTCTGCGCCCTGCCGGAACGAATCAGCCGTTTTCAACTAGGCGTACCAAGAAAGTAGCAATCCCCCCTCGGCCACTAAGCGTAATTTGCCATCTCTTCTTGCTCGCCAGCTGCGAGCGGCGGCCGCAGCAGAACCCAGGGCTCGCGAAACGACTTCGGCCCCGACTGCTAGAGAAGTACCGGAGGAGGGACTCGAACCCTCACGAGATTGCTCTCAATGGATTTTGAATCCATCGCGTCTGCCAATTCCGCCACTCCGGCTGAGTGCGAAGACGCCTAGTGTACGGCGTGCACCGCTCGGCTTCCAGCCCGGCATTTTCGTCGAGCTTACGAAGCGAACCGGCCTAACGACCTACGACATCGACCGCTTTACCACCTTGGTTCGCCGCCGCTCGGCTCGCGTCAGCGGCGAGACGCGTATTCTTTTCGATATGGACAGCTAGCCGGATGAGTTGAGCAAAGATTACCAGCGCTGCCGAACCGATGACTGCCTGAATGACAATCACGCCAGAGGCCGCGAGTACCATGGCGGCGACGGCGGTATCGCTGGCGGACAGCAGCGAAAGCAGAACAATCGTCGCCCAAAAGAGTCCCCCGACCAAACAAATAGCCGCTGAGACTTCGAGCATGATGGCGACGATGCCAAGAATCTTCGCCGCCCTTGGGCGAGGCAGCTCTGGCAACCCGGCCTGTTGAGTCGACGGCAGGGCGGTAGCCGCCAGCGGCGGTGGCGATTGCGCAGCGTCAGAGTCAGCAGTTGCGGTAGGAGCGACAAAAGGCGGCGGTTGTGGCGGGTCGATCCGTGTGGCCCGCATCGGGGGCGAGACTGCGGCGGCCTCGTTCGATGATTCGACTGTGGCCGCCGCGATGGGCGTAGCCGCGGCGTGCGACTCGGTAGATTCTTCGGCAGAATTCTCGGCGGCGTTCTTGCCTGGCCTCCGCAAGACAAACCGCTGCTCGCAGTGCGTGCATTTGGCTAGGCGACCGAGCACCTGCTCGCGGACGGGATGAGCCGTGCCACAGTGCGGGCAGTAGACGTTCACAACGCCGGTGGCGGTCTCGTTTGACGGCATGCTCATACTGCTCTGCATTGTGACTACTCCGGCGCCCGAAGCCAAATCCTCGCTCGCCCGCTCGCCGTGGCCTTGCCAAACCGGGTATAACGGGGCGAGCAATCTTCCAGACGCCAACTACGTAACCGCAAACTGCCATGTCTCTGCTGATCAAGAACGGGCGAATCGTCACCGCCACCGATGACTACACGGCCGATATCCTGTGCGAAGGGGAAACGATCGTCGCCATCGGTCGCGACCTGTCTACGCCCGAAGGCACGTCGGCGGCCGAGCTTGAAGTCGTTGATGCTTCGGGGAAGTTTGTCTTTCCGGGGTTAATTGATCCGCATGTGCATATTTACTTGCCGTTCATGGGAACGTTTGCCAAGGACACGTACGACTCAGCAAGTCGAGCAGCCCTCGTCGGCGGTACGACCACGCTGATCGAGATGTGCTGTCCGAGTCGCGAGGAAGACCCGCTCGAAGGTTTCCAGCTTTGGAAGTCGAAGGCTGATGGCGTCTCAGCGTGCGACTATACGTTCCACATGGCAGTCTCACGGTTCGACGACGAGACGCCTGCCAAGCTGCAAAAGATCGTCGACGCTGGTATTGCCAGTTTTAAGGTCTTCTTGGCGTACAAGGGATTCTTCGGCGTCGACGATACCGAATTATTCCGCACGCTCGAGTTGGCCAAGAAGCTGGGCGTGATTGTGACGGCTCACTGCGAGAATGAGACGCTGGTCGCCGAGCTTCAGCAGCGTCTGCTGGCGGCAGGCAAGACAGGGCCCGAGTGGCATGAGCCCTCGCGGCCGGTGCGGGTCGAAGCCGAAGGCGTGCAGCACCTAATGACGTTTGCCGAGCAGACGGGCGCCCATGTCTACGTGGTGCACACAAGTTGCCAAGAGGCGGTCGAAGCCGCGGTCGCCGCGCGTCAGCGGGGTGTCAACGCTTGGATCGAGACAGTAATTCCTTATCTCGTTCTTGACGACACCTACGCCCAGGGCGCCCACGCGGGTGACGGCGCCGACTTCGAGGGCGCCAAGTACGTGATGTCGCCGCCTATCCGCGAAGCTCGTCACCAGCGCTATCTTTGGAATGCGTTGGCATCGGGCGTTGTGAATACCGTAGCGACCGACCATGCCCCGTTCGACTTTAAGGGGCAAAAAGAGATGGGCCGCGATGACTTTACGCTCATCCCTAACGGCATCCCGACCGTCGAAGACCGCGTGAATCTGCTGTACACGCACGGCGTCGCAACGGGGCGGATCGGTTTGAACCGGTTCGTCGATGCCGCGAGCACACAGGCTGCCAAGCTATTTGGACTCTTCCCGCGGAAGGGGACTATCGCTGTTGGCGCCGATGCGGACTTGGTGGTCTACGATCCCGACTACCGCGGCACGATTTCGGCCGAGACCCAGTTGATGGATACCGACTACAGTGCCTTCGAAGGTTGGGAGCTAAAGGGGCGGCCGAGTTTGGTGACCGTACGCGGCAAAGTGATGGCCCGCGATGGGGAGTTCGTTGGCGAACTGGGCCACGGCCAATTCCTCCGCCGCGAGCCGACGCACTATTGAGCATCGCAGCGCGGCTGAGCGATTCGGCCGCGGCTTACGAGAATGGATTGTAGGGGTCGTAGCAGCTAGGCAGACGCGGCGCGGCATTTCATTGCTGACGCGTCGCGGCGTGATTAGGGTGGAACCTGGAGGCTACCGCTTGCCGCTCGCGCCCTCCTCTTCTCGCTTCTCGTCCCCCACCTGCTGCGAGGCTTTCTGATGTTCGCTCGCCTGATGTCCTTGATGCTTGTAACGCTTGCCAGTCTCTCCGGCGTCGCGTGGGCCGACACGCATTCGATGGCCGGCCAATACGATCAATCGGCAACCAATCAAGCTGCAATCTCCAGGCTACTGCGGTACGAGCAGCTTGAGCACCAGGTGAGAGTTCGGCAGCTCGAAGCCGGGATTCAGGTGACGCGTGCTGAGATCGCTGCGATGCGTCGCTTGCAGCAACAGTACGAGCCGGCCACGCGGTTCAAGGGAAGTTACGGTTTCTCGATCACGACTGAGCGGCTGGCGGTCGATCTACTGGCGGCCGAATTGCGTCTGAGGAACCTCACGTCCGAGTTGCGGGCCATCAGGCGACAATATCCCGTGCAATTGCGGCTGCTGGCGTTGGAGTTTGAGCAGACGCAGGCACGCTGAGCCGTAGCCGCAGAAACCGCTCTCTATTTCCCGAGACCGCGCCTCCCGGATTGCGGCCCGGCGAATCGGTACTGCCCGGCCATTGAGGCTCCGGCGGCCAGCTTCTAAAATTGCACGTCTGCGGTAGTCCAGGCGATGACACACGGTTGGAAGCTCCGGCTTTCTCGCCGAGTTGTCAGGCCCAATTGTTCGAAGGGATGCGAACCCTCTCCTGCGTCCGCCGGCCATTTTGCTGACGGTACGCCTTTGTGAGCCGACGCGATGAGCGACGAGTTGCGGCACGAATGCGGCATAGCGGCCGTCTATCATTTGCCTGGCGTCAAGCCGAGCCCGCTCTGCCCATCCCAGGGCCCCGCCGAGGTGTCGCGGCTTATGCCGCGGATGCTGCTCGACATTCAAAATCGCGGACAACTTTCGGCCGGGATGACGTCCTACAACCCGGGCCGCGGTCAGCTGATCGACACCTACCGCGAACTGGGTAGCGTCAGCGAAGTTTTCCGCCTCAGCCATCGCGAGAAGGCTGAGAGCCTGATGCAGAAGTATCAGGGCCACGCGGCGATTGGCCATGTCCGCTACGCCACGTGCGGCGAAGAAGACCGCAGCTACGCCCAACCGTTTGAACGGCATCATTTGCAGAAACGCAAATGGTTCAGCTTCGGATTCAACGGCCAACTTGCCAACTATCCGCAGCTACGCGAAAAGCTACTGTCGGAGGATGAGCACCACCTTGCGCGGACGACCGACACCGAAATCTTGATGCACGAGCTGAGCCGCGAGATGTCGGGCGATCGGCGGCCGTCCCTCGTGGAGATGATGCGTAGCGTCGCCTCGCGGCTCGACGGCGCCTACAGCCTTGCGCTGCTCAATGCACTGGGCGAGATGCTCATCGCACGCGATCCGCAGGGCATGAAGCCGATGAGCTGGGCGTTTGATGGCTCGCTATTGGCGGCGGCGAGCGAGAGCGTCGCCCTGCTGAATCTAGGTTTTTCGCCCGAAGAGATCCAATCGCTGGAGCCGGGCGAGGCGATTACCGTCACCGCGGACGGTATGCAGGTGAGCCGATTCGCCGATTCGCCCCATCGTTCGCACTGCTTCTTTGAGTGGATTTATTTTGCCAATGTCGCCAGCACGATGGAGGACCGCAGCGTTTACCTCACTCGCAAGGCGCTCGGCGAAGAGCTTGCGAAGCTCGAGACGGCGCCGATCGACGAAAATACGATCGTGGTCCCCGTGCCTGACACCAGCAAGGGCGCCGCCGACGCGATGGCGTTTCAGCTAGGGGTGCCGAGCGTTGAGGGGCTCATCCGCAATCGTTACTCGGGACGCACGTTCATCGAGGGTGGCGATAGCCGGATGGCCAAGGTGGCTTCCAAGTACACGCCACTACGCGAAGTGCTCGAAGGCAAACGGGTGCTGTTGGTTGAAGACTCGATCGTTCGATCGACCACCATGCGGGTGCTGATCGATCGCCTCCGCGATGTCGGCGGCGCCCGCGAAGTGCATGTCCGCGTCGCCTGTCCGCCGATCGTGGCGCCCTGTTTCTATGGCATCGATATGTCGACCATCGGCGAGCTATTCGCTCCTGCATTCTTCGCCGGCGGCGGTGAATCACCTGGCGACACCAAGGCGATCTACGCCGCCATGGCACAGGAGCTGGGCGCCGATTCGCTGGCGTATCTGCCGATTGAATCGATCGCCAAATCAATCGGCCGCCCCGCTGGCGATCTTTGCCAAGCTTGTTTGACCGGCAAGTACCCGACGCCCTGCGGCCAGCAACTCTACGACATCGCCCTTGCCGAGGAGCCAACGAAAGAGGGCGTCAATCGCGATGCCGCCCGCACCTACGAAGCCGCTCCGCCGACGGCCTAAACAGAGTCTTCT
>JBCDCL010000190.1:0-6193 GCA_039182175.1 Planctomycetota bacterium | reverse complement strand
CTTTCCAAAAGGCGACATGCCCCTTGATCGACGCTGCCTCGGACTTCGGCTCGCGGTAGACCCACGCCGCCTGCTCGTTCACTTGGCCATCGACCACCACATCGTAGTAGTTGGCCGTCCCCTTCAAGCCACAGACGCTGGTCGCCGTGCTTTCGCGAAAGTATTCATCTTTCAATGAGTCGGCCGGGAAGTAGTGGTTGCCTTCTACCATTACCGTGGCGTCACTCTCGGCAATGACGGTGTCGTTCCAAATGGCTTGCGGCATGGGGTGACTTTCGGTTGATGGATTGGCTCGTAGCGGGATGATCAGCTGGCTCGTTTGATTCGCAGGCCTGCGGGCACGACAAAACGTTCGCTCAACTCAAAGCCGGCTTGCACCACCAGGGCGAGGATCGCCGAAGGGATGGCGCCTTCGAGGATGCGGGCCGTGTCGTTCAAGCGAATGCCTTGCAAGATAGTCTGACCGTACCCCCCGGCGCCAATCAAGGCGCCAAGCGTTGCGAAGCCGACGTTTAGCACCGCCGCCGTTTTGATGCCCGCCAGGATGCTCCGCGATGCCAGTGGCAACTCGATGTGCACCAGGCGAAACATCGCAGGCAAGCCGAGCGACGCGGCCGCTTCGCGATATTCGCCTTCGATGCCGTGCAAACCGGCATGCGTATTTCGAACAATCGGCAGCAGACTGTAGAGCAATAGCGCGGTGACGGCCGTTGCCGACCCCGGCCCGACGCTACTAGCGCCAAGCCACGCAATTACCGGCATCAACACCACCAGCAAGGCTAGTGAGGGGATCGTCTGAATCGTGCCGACGACCGCCAAGATGCCTTGCCCGATGCGGGGGTACTTTGCGGCAAAAACGCCGAGCGGAATCGCAATCAAGATCGCGGGGATGAGCGACTTGCGAACCAAATCCAAATGCTCGCCGGTCCGCTGCCAGACGCGTTGGGTGAGCGTATCGTCGCTCGATTGGCTTTCGACACCAAAGCGGTCGCTAAGGAACTCGGCCGTGACCCGCTCGGGCGTCCGCCGGTCGTTCACCACCTGACTATTCATCTGCATCATCTGCTCACGCGAAATCCCACCGACCAGTCGCAGCATCGATTCGAGTGCGTCCGGCGCACGCTCGGGCAGGTCGTCGCGGTAGAGCAGCACGGCGTCGTAGCGAGGGAAGTGCTCGCGATCGTCTTCCAAGAGAGTCAGGTTGTACTTGGCGATCTCGGCATCGGTTGCGTAGACATCCATCAGGTCGATGGCGCCCATCTTGATTTGCCGGTACGCCAGATCGTGGTCGAGCCCTGTGACGCTTTGCTGCGGCAGCCGGTAGCGATCGCGTACCGCCTGCCAGCCATCCTCACGCTCCATAAACTCATGACCAAAGCCGAACGCCAGTTCGGGGTGCTTGGCGAGGTCGGAGATTTTGGCAATGCCAAGTTCTGCAGCCCGCTCCTTTTCCATGCCGAGTGCATAGGAATTGCTAAAACCGAGGGGCTCGCTCATCACGACGCCTTGCTCGGCAAGAGCATCGCGTATCGCCTCGATCGAAGTCGCCCGCTCTGGGCCGATGATCTCTTTGGCAATGGTACCCGTGTAGTCGGCGTAGATGTCGATGTCGCCATTGCGAAGGGCTTGGAAGACGACCATCGTGCCGCCAAGTTCTTCGAGGTGCGCCGCCTCGACGCCGCCCGCTGCGGCCAGCAGCCGGACCATCTCGCCCAGGTTGATCGACTCGGTGAATTTCTTCGAGCCGACCGTTACCAGTGGACCGTCTGCTGACTTGTCCATCTTCATCGCATCCGTGCCGAACGGCACGTAGGCGATGGCGAGGAGCACGGCAGCGGTGAGCAGCAGGCGAGTCATTCCGAGTTACCACCTTCGCCGTCGCTGCCGAGTGCGATTCGCTGGGCGCCGATGAACTGCGTTACAAACGGGTCCGCCGGCGAGTGAAGCAAGTCGTCAATCGTGCCGCGTTGCACAACGCGACCGGCACGCATCAAGAGAATCTCGTCGGCGAAGTACGCCGCCTCATGCAAGTCGTGCGTGACGATTACGACCGTTTTGCCAAGCGTGCGAAAGATCTCTCGCAGGTCGGCTTGCAGTTCGCTCCGAATGATGGGGTCGAGCGCTCCCAGCGGTTCGTCCATCAGCAACAGCGCGGGATCGAGCATCAACGCTCGCATCAAGCCAACGCGTTGCCGCTGACCGCCGGATAGTTGTGCCGGGTACCGCTGGAGCGAATCGGTCGGCAGTTGCACAAGGCCGGCCAGTTCTTCAGTACGGCTCGTGATTTGCTCCGGCTCCCAACCCAAGTGCCGCGCGACGAGGCCGACGTTTTCACCTGCCGTGAGATGCGGAAACAGTCCGCCATCTTGCAGCACGTAGCCAATGCGTCTGCGAAGGGCGAGCACATTTTCTTCAGTCATCGCCTCGCCATCGAGGCGGACCGAACCAGTGTCGATCTTCACCAAGCCTAGTGCCGACTTCAGCAAGGTCGACTTGCCGCAACCACTGGTGCCGAGCAGCACATAGGTCTTCTCTGCCGACAGCGTCAGATCAATCGGCGCCAGGGCCAACGTACCGTCGTAGCTCTTGGAGACGTTGGCAAGTTCGAGCATAGAAGTTGCTCACTAAGATACGACCGTAGAGCGATCCTTCTAGAACTAGCCTTGCTGCGAATCGCTTTCGTCAAGGATCACCAGGTGCAGCACCGCGAATCGGCGATCGGCGTCGGTCCAGTGTTGGCGAAGCGTCAGCCCCACCTCGGCGGCGAGTTCGGCAAAGCCGTCGATGGTGTACTTGTGCGAGTGCTCCGTGTGAATCAGTTCACCTTCGCCGAATTCAAATTCGGTGTCTCCCACGGTGGCAGTTTGATTACGCAAACTCACTAGCGACAGTTCAACCCGATTCTTGTCGGCGTTGTATTCGGCGTGATGCTCGAACTGGTCGGTTTGAATATCGCCGTCGAGTTCGCGATTGATCCGGTCGAGCAAATTGAGATTGAACGCGGCGGTGACGCCCTCGGCATCGTTGTAGGCCGCTTCGAGGACGCGGGTCTCCTTCTGCAAGTCGATCCCAAGCAGCAATCCGCCACCACAACCGCACAGCTCGACAATCTGCGCGAGCATCCGCTTCGCTTCTTCGGGCTGGAAGTTGCCGATCGTCGAACCGGGAAAATAAACCGCGTTGTGTGTCGGCTTCCGCTTGCTCTCGGGTAGCGAAAAATCGTCGGTAAAGTCGGCGCATACCGGCAAGACTTCGATATCTGGAAACAGGCCGGCGAGGTGGGCGGCACTTTGCTGCAGATGCTCGCGGGAGATATCGACCGGCACGTACGCCACGGGGTCGATCAATTCGTCGAGCAGCAGTCGCGTCTTGATACTGGCGCCACTGCCATACTCCACCAGCATTACCCCCTGGCCGATCTGCCGGGCCATATCGGCCGCATGGCGCCGCATGATCGCCAGCTCGGTCCGCGTGACGTAGTACTCGTCTAGCTCGCAGATTTGCTCGAAAAGTTGCGAACCACGCTCATCGTAAAAGTACTTGCACGGCAACGAGCGTGGCTGTCGGCCAAGCCCCTCGATCACGTCGTCGTAGAAAGTCGCCGTATCGGGCTCGAAGTCGAGCAGCTGCGTCGCGCTCGCACTCTGATCATCATCCATCGAGTCATTCGCCATCGAATTGCCGCCCATCGCCGCGCCTTGGTGAAGAGGTCACTTCGGAAGCGGCGAGGAGGCTTCGGCGTCCTCGGATGCTGTTGCGATCAGATCGTCGTTCGATGCTCGCTTGCTAGCGAACGTCCGCTCAACCAACCGATGCGGTAGCATGCCGCGTGTGGGTTGCATCGTAACACGGCCTCCCCATGCGTGAACCCCTTGACGCCAATCGCTCAAGGCGATGGCGCGTAGGGCATGCGAGAAATGCGGCAGTGTGGTTTTCGACAAATCACTTTGCTTTTTGTGCGGCCAATCGTGCATAGTGTCGGCATGGACGATTCGCACGACGGACCACGACGAAAGCCGCAAGCGAGCAGTGCTGCCGACTCGGCCGAGACCAATCCGTTTGCTTCGCCGCAATCGGCCGCCTCGCCGATGCCGGTCAAGCGATCACGTGGATCAGCGATCAAACTCGTGTTGGTTGTACTACTCGGGGTTGTCCTGGTGCCCATCGCCGCCGCCATCTGCGGGTTCTGCTGCTGCACAGTCGGACTGTTTGCCGTGGGTTGGCCGGCCAGCGGCGACATTCCCTTCGTCGTGCTCTTTCCAGGCGGCGCGGTGCTTGGCGCCGCAGCGGTGATTTATGGCCTTATCCGCTGGTACCGCCATCTAGTTCGCGACCTAGCGTGAAGCCGACGCGAATCGCTGATGCCAACTGATTCACCACGCAACGAACCGCTGGGCAAGAAGCCACCATCGCCAGACGGCGAAGAGAATCCGTATGCCTCCCCGCAGACGGTGGCTGATGGACATCGCTCCAAACCAAGAACACGTGCGACGCTACTCGCTTTGGGCATCCTACTCACGCCAGTTGCTGCTTTAATCGGCGGATTTTGCTGCTGCACAGTCGGCTACTTTGCAGGCGGTGCGATCAGCCTAACCATCGGTGGTGGGTACGGTCCTCCAGTAATCGGCGTCTACCTCGGTTCTCTGGTCGGCTTGATTGGCGGCGGCGTGCTGTGCTGGAGGCGTTTGCATAAACAGCCTACTAACGACGAAGATCATGCGAACACCTAACGAACAATCCATCGGCGCTACGCAGAGTCTTTGCCCCGATTGCCTAACCGTCGTGCCGGCAGAGATTGTCGTGCGTAGTGGCCGCGTTTACTTTCGCAAACGTTGTCCGACGCATGGCGAGCGTGTCGACTTTGTTTCCGGCGATGCGGCATGGTTCGACCGGCACGTGACGACCTCGCCTGGTAAGAAACCGCACCAGTACGCGGTAGAGCCTCGCCTAGGTTGTCCGCTCGATTGCGGACTCTGCACCGAGCATGAGCAGCATACTTGCCTGGCGCTATTGGAAATCACCGCCGGTTGCAATCTGACGTGCCCGATGTGTTTTGCATCGAGCGTACCCGGTGGCGGGCATTTGTCGGTGGCCGATTGCCAGCGGGCGATCGACCATCTCGTCGCCGCCGAGGGCCAGCCCGAGGTGCTGCAACTCTCGGGCGGCGAGCCGACGATTCATCCTCAACTGATGGAGATCGTCCGCTACGCCTGCGATCAGCCAATCGACGTGGTGATGATCAACACCAACGGCATTCGCCTCGCCCGCGATCGCCGGCTACGAGAAGCCCTCGCCGAGTACCGCCACCGAGTAGAGATCTATCTGCAATTCGATGGCTTCGACGACGCGGTCTATGAGCAACTGCGGGGCGAGCGACTGCTCGAAACCAAGCTTGCCGCCATCGAGGCGTGTGGCGACGTTGGTTTGAACATGACGCTGGTCGCGACGCTGCAGGCAGGCGTCAACTTCGGCGATGAGCCACTAGCAAGACTCGTCGACTTCGCAGCCAGTCGGCCGTGGATTGCGGGCGTGAGTCTGCAGCCGGCAACTTACGTCGGCCGCCACCCGTTATCCACGAAGACTGAGCTGCCAGCAGAACTAGAGCAGCGGGTAACGCTGCCCGACGCCATTCACGCCATCGATCGGGGCACGCAGGGGCGGCTTGCCGAGAGCGATTTCACCCCGCTGCCGTGTGCCCATCCCAATGCCCACGCCATCGCCTACGCTTACCGGTCGCAAGGCAAGTTGACGCCGCTCGCCCGGCTAATCGACCTTGGCGAGCATATCGACCTGCTATCGGGCCGCATCACTTATACCCGACCGCGTGCCCGGCAGTTGATCGAAGATTACCTCAGCCGCCAGTGTTGTGGACCGGGCGGCTGTGGACCGGGGGGCGACGGACTAAGCGATTGCAGCCCCGGCAGCCCGGGCACGAATGTCGCTAGTGAGTCGCCGCCCACCTCACTGCCTGTTGTCGACAATGCCGACCGCCTTGCAGCCATCGGCAAGGAGTTTGTCGAGCGGGCCCTTGCCGAGCAGCTTGATCCGCGTGATGTCTTTCGCGTCACGATCACCAGCTTTATGGACGCTTACAATTTCGATCTCCGCCAACTCCGCCGATCATGCGTGCAGTTCCAAACGTGATGGTATCAAAATAATAGCTGTATCATCATTTCATGCAAAGTTATTGACT
>JBCDCL010000189.1:0-6214 GCA_039182175.1 Planctomycetota bacterium | reverse complement strand
CCACGGCTTGGCATGGCCGTTTGCGACGCGTTGCTGCGCCCAACGCTTATCGGTTGCCGTTAGTCGTTCGCTATCGACATCAGCATTGCAGTACGCCACCAGCGCCGCTGCATGCTCGGCCGCTGCCGCGACGTCGGCGCCGGGCTCGAGCGAGCGTCGCAGATTGACAACCAGCAGTGGCTGCGTGTCGAGTTCGGCGGCCAGTTCTAGAAACTCGTCGTAGCCAAAGTAATTGGTGAGCGTGTTGCCCCGCGTTTGCGAAGTCGGCCGCCGCTCGCCATCAGGTCGGCCGGGCAGATCGATTCGGTCGGTCCAGTCGAGGTAATCGATGTCGATGCCACCCGGGAAGCGAATCACGGTTGGGCGAAGCTGCTTGAGCTGCTGGACAACTTCCTCGGGCAGCCGTCCGGTATCTGGATCGACCAACGCCTCAGGGCCAAGCTCGCCGAAACTCGCGATCTCGAGAAAGTGGCCAAAGAGTCGCGAATCGACTTGGTTGAGCTGCTGGTCGGTCACACGGATGGCAAACTCATCTGCCCCCGCCACCGGCGTTGCGGCGAAGGCCGACGCGAGCATCAAGGTCCCTAGTGCGAAGTTCCGGACGCAAAATTCGCGGCGCAGTGCTTCATCCGTTCGCTCTTGGTCGAGGCCATGTTAATGGAAAGGCGAAGTGTTGGATGCCTGGTTTCATAGGGCAGGGAATATCAGCCCAATAACGGCCCCAATAGCAGCAGAGTGTAATCGCCCGCGTGCAGGCCGCGGAGCAAAATCGCAAGTGGCCAGGAATTCTCGTCGTAGGCCCAAAACGGCGCGCTCAGGAAGATTTCTTGAATTTGGAATTCGCTGCGATACAAAGAGAATTGCCGCGTTCTAACTTGCGGCCGCCGGTCGTCGTAAGTCGTTTGCCGGCGAGTGAGCAACGCAGTCGCCACGACCTAAGTCCTTTGGCGAGCGACAAAAAAGTTTTTTGGACGCCTTGAATCGCAAAGCCGCCAACTTTCTTTGGGCCAACTATTTTCTCTGGGCTTGCGGTAGGCGACGAGGCGACGATCGTCGATAATCGCCGCCATGCCAGACTTTGCCCAACGCGGACCCATCACCACGCTGCACGATTTGTCGACGGTGCGGCCCGACCAACTCGAAGCGACGCTCAGGCAGTCGGTAGCGCGGTATCCGATCGGGTTGGTGCTGCCGATCACCGCTTCGGACATGCGGGCGGCGCCCTTTGCGAAGATCGCCGCCAAGCTGGTCGAAGCGGACTACCTGCACACGGCTTGCTTCGTCCTGAACCGAGCCGACTCGCCCGACGACTATCGCGAAACGCTCCGCCTGGTGGCGCCAATGGGCGACCGTGCCCAAGTGCTGTGGACCGATGGTCCCCGCGGCCGAGCGGCAACTGACGACCTGATGAACGCCGGCTTTGATGTCTCGATTCCCGGCAAGGGCCGAGCCGTCTGGTTTGCGTTCGGCTATCTGCTCGCCGACGACCGGCTAAAGGCCTTCGTGCTGCAAGATGGCGATATCGAGAACTACGACAACGAGATGCTCATCCGGCTCTGCCTGCCGATGGCCCACGCAGGCATGGACTTCGACTTCTGCAAAGCGTTTTACGCCCGCTGCACGACGAGAATGCACGGTCGCGTGGTCCGGCTGCTGGTAACGCCGCTCTTGCGGGCGTTGATCTCGGTAATGGGGAATGACCCCTATCTGGTCTTCCTACGAAGCTTCCGCTACCCACTGGCAGGCGAGTTTGCCGTGACGTCGACGCTGGCACGGTCGAATCGCATCCCTTGCGACTGGGGCCTCGAAGTCGGCACGCTTGCCGAGGTGTTCCGCAACACCTCGCCGAAGCGAGTTTGCCAGGTCGATATCGCCCGGCTCTACGACCACAAGCACCAGCCGCTGTCGGTTGAAGATCCGAACAAGGGCCTGATGAAGATGGCGATGGACATCCTGAAGAACATGATCCGCACGCTCGCCAGCCGCGGGACGGTCTTTACAAAGGGGCATTTTATTAGTCTGCGATCGGCCTACTTGCGACTTGCCCAAGACGCCATCCGCCAGTACCACGCCGACTCGCTCATGAACGGCCTAGAGTACGATCGGCATAGCGAAGAGCAAGCAATCGAAGGCTTCGCCCAGCTCATCACCCAATGCGGCGACGCGGTCTATGCCGACCCGTCGGGCGAGCCGTCGCTGCCGACTTGGACTCGCGTCGTTACGGCATTTCCCGACTTTCCACAGCGACTACGCCAAATTGCCGCCGACGACCGGGCCGAGTTTGGAGGCGAGTAGCCGGCGTGACGGCGTCACGCTAATGTCGCCGCGAATGCTGAGGAGCAAGCTATGAATGCGATGGGCTGGCGATTCGGAGCTTTGATCCTGGTAGCCTTTGCCCAGCCAGCCACCGCCCAGCAGCCAACATCGTCGCCCGATGTGGCCGCTGAGATTATGCAGCTTCGCCAGGAGCTGGCCGCCGAGGAGCAAGCATCACCCAGTCCAGTGGCGCCGACCGATGATGAGCTGGCGGGGGCGATAAGGCAACTTGCCGACGGGCCGCCCGCTCCGACTGAGCCACCTACGCCGCCCCAGCCGCTGGCGTGTCCTCAGCACGGCGGCGACGCCATTCGTTTGCTGCGTGACACGGCATTCCAACTCGATACGCTTGCTCATCAACTCGAACTCAGCGATCTGTGCCGGCAGGCGGATGAGCTGCGAGCCGTCGCCAGTCGACTGCGAGAAGATGCACGACGCCGGCGAGTAGGCCGTCGACCAAAGCGACCTGCGGAGCTTGGTCCGCCTGGTAGGCCGTCCGTGACTTCGAGGCGAGGCCATCGTGGGCGTCGCCATCCGAGCTACCAGTCGCCGTTGTCCGATCGCCAAGACGCCAGCAGGCGACAGAAGCGAGGGGGAACTAGTGAATCAGGTTCCAAATCTCCGCCGACCCCATGAGACGAGGGCGAGATTAGTTGACATGCCTCTGGGCCGTCATTAGTCTTGAATTGGCAGGGGTTTACGGCGAGACGCGGGCTGTTTCGGTGGCCAATGGCCTGTCGCAATGCCGCCCGGCACAGTCAGGAATGATCGCGACGCCTCCTGCCGAACCCTTTGGCAGCGATCTGATTTGGCGTACGTTCACGTCGCCGAAGCTACCCAGCCAGCCGCCCCGCTATTCCGAAATCCTTTGCCGAAACCGCCGACGTCGCATCATGTCGAAGATTCTTGAATTCCTGATCCAAAAAGGAATTATCGGCAAAGAACAGGCCGCCGAGGCCATTAAGCTGGCTGCCGACAGCAACGTCAAAGAGCAAGAAGCCCTTGTTCAGCTCGGCTACGCGACCGACGAGCAAGTTGCGCAGGGAATGGCGGACCAGAATGGATACGACTTCTACGATCTGCGTGACGTACCGATCCCGCCGGCCGTCGTAGAACTAGTGCCCGAGTCGGTCGCTCGCGAAAACGCCATCATTCCCCTGGCAGAAGAGGACGATGCCCTCAAGGTCCTCGTCAGCGATCCGGAAGACTACGAAACACTCGACAAGCTGCAGTTCATTTTGAATCGCAAGATTGAGATCGGCGTTGCGACCAAAGAGAGCATTCTCGAGGCGATCAACCGCAACTACGGGCAAATGGGCGACGAGTCGGCTGACTCGATGCTACAAGAGTTCACCGATACGGCGATCGACTTTACCGAGACCGAGGGCGACGAGGACGACACAAACGAAGACGTCGACGAAGCTAGCGCCCCGATCGTTCGGCTCGTGCAGTTGATGATCGGCGAGGCGGTACAGTTGCGGGCATCCGACATTCATGTCGAGCCGTTTGAGGAGCGGGTGCGGATCCGCTACCGGATTGATGGCGTGTTGGTGGAGCGAGACAGCCCGCCTCGCCGGCTACTGGGCGCCTTACTGTCACGCATCAAGATTCTCTCAAAGATGGACATTGCCGAACGCCGGCGAACCCAGGACGGCCGGATCAAGATTACGGCAGGTGGGAAAGAGCTGGACCTGCGGGTCAGCATGTTGCCTACCAACCACGGTCAGTCTTGCGTGATGCGGCTGCTGGATAAGGACAACATCAAGGTCGGCGTCCGTCAGTTGGGGCTGTCTGAGCAGGACTTTAGCCTCTTCAAAAACCTCATCCGGCGTCCGAACGGGATTGTGCTCGTCACTGGACCTACGGGTTCCGGAAAGACGACGACGCTCTATGCCGCACTGAACGAGCTTAACCGCCCTGACCGGAAGCTCATCACGGCGGAGGATCCGGTCGAATACTACCTGCCGGGCATTAATCAGGTGGAAGTGCGGCACAGCATTGGCCTCGACTTCTCGGCGATTATCCGGTCGATGCTCCGCCAGGCGCCCAATGTAATCCTCGTCGGCGAAATGCGAGATTACGAGACCGCATCGATGGGAATCCAGGCTTCACTGACTGGACACCTCGTTTTCAGCACTCTGCATACGAACGATGCGCCCGGCGCCGTTACACGTATGGTCGACATGGGTGTGCCCGCTTACCTTGTCGCCGGTAGTGTCGTCGGAATTCTTGCCCAACGATTGGTGCGGGTTGTCTGCTCAAAGTGTAAACAGCCGTACACCCCAACCGAGGCCGAATTGACCGCCACGGGGATCACGCCGGAGCAGGCTGCGTCGGCGAATTTCATGAAAGGCCGCGGCTGTAGCAGCTGCGGAGGCGGCGGATACCGAGGCCGGCTTGGTGTATTCGAATTGATGCCAATGACGGCGAAAATCCGCGAGCTTTCGTTCCAAGGCGCCGCGACACAAGAGATTCGTAAAGCAGCAATAGAGTATGGTATGACAACGCTTTACGACGATGCCATCCGGAAAGTGCTTGATGGGATCACGACTATCGAAGAAGTCTTCCGAGTCGCCAAGAAGACCGATTGATCTGTCATCCTGCTGATGTCTTTTTGACCAGTCGCATTCGGCTGTCGCGATGACGCCAGTGCTGGTCTCCAGGTCTCGAAGTCGGTGAGTCGCGTCCTCGGTCGCTGAGTTCAGGTGCCGGAGTCGCGCTGCATTGCTTGCGGCTGGCCACGCTCTGTGTGGCTAAATCTTTGCCGCACAAACACTTGAGCGATCGGCGCTTTGAGCAAATAATCCACTGTCGCAACGAGTGGCAATGCGTCCGGCGGGGTGCGAACCTGCTAGCTGGCACTTGCCGAAGGCCTCGGCAGAGAGGGTTGATTGGTCGAGGCTTGCGATGACGTCGATTTGACTCGATGTCGACACAGGGGCGTCGGCTCGAGAATCGGCGAAGATACGGAACACTCTTCGATGGCACTGATCGCTGTTTTATCAAGCGCTAGGCGACTTCGGTCGTCGGACGCCGGCTTGGTTGTTGCTCCTCGCTTCAAGAGGCTGCACCCGGCTTGGTTAACGGCAGCCAGCGCTCGCAATCTGCACTCCTAGGCAGCCGAGGTTCGCGACATGGGCACGATTCTGATCGACAAGTTGCTGTCTGCCGTGGTGAAGCAGGGCGCTAGCGACTTGCACATCACCGTCGGCCAGCCGCCCGTGCTGCGTCTCAGTGGTCGGATGCAGAAGCTCAAGACCAAGGTGTTGGAAGAGAGCGACACCATGTCGCTGATGAAGAGCATCACGCCCGACCGCTGCCAGCAAGAATTTCAAGAAACGGGCAGCACCGACTTTGGCTTTGCGTTTGGCGATGCCGCTCGGTTCCGTGTGTCGGTGTTTCGGCAGCGTGGCAAGGTGGCGATGGTGCTACGGCAGATTCCGGTCGACTTGTGGACGATGGAACAGCTGAAGATTCCGGAAGTCTACAAGAAGATGATTACGCGGCCGCGTGGTTTGGTGCTGGTCACGGGGCCAACAGGTTCGGGTAAGTCGACATCGCTGGCGGCTATGATCGACTATCTGAATGAGAATCTCGATCATCACATCATCACGATCGAAGACCCGATCGAGTTCCAGCACAACCATAAAAAGTCGACGATCAACCAGCGTGAAGTAGGCACCGATGTCACCAGCTTCGCCGAGGCGATTCGCCGGGCGTTACGGCAAGACCCCGACGTGATCTTGGTCGGCGAGATGCGTGACCTGGAGACGATCGAAGCGGCCATCACCGCTGCTGAAACGGGGCACATCGTGTTTGGCACGCTCCACACGTCGAGTGCGGCCGGCACCATTAACCGGATCATCGACGTCTTCCCGACGAATCAGCAGGACCAGAT
>JBCDCL010000188.1:0-6215 GCA_039182175.1 Planctomycetota bacterium | reverse complement strand
GGCTAGGCGAACTTCGGGGCCAGGCGAGGCGGGCGTCGGTTCGCCGTCGGTGAGGTCGACAATTCCGACCCGGTAGCCCTGCTCCGCCAGTCGGGCGACCGTTCCGCCGCAACCGATTTCCACGTCGTCCGGATGCGCCCCTACGGCAATGACATCTAGCGGAGGATCGGCAACAATAGCGGGGTCGGTTGGCACGTCTGGCATGGTGTGGTTTTCAGGTTGGCAGTTTGGTCCACGTGTCCGGGCCCACGGTCGTCGATAACAGGGCCACGGAAGACAGGGCCACCGACAACGGGGCAGTCGAGCACGGGCCGCCGATAACCGGGCCGCGCTTGACAAGCTAAATTCGGGCAAACCACAATCGTCGCATGATCACGCGGGCGGCAACAGCCTAAGCCCCCGCGTGGCGCCAGGACGGGTTGCAAACCGGCAGTTTGCAGCCTTAGTTGCAACCGTGGCAGCAGCTACCAACATACCTTGGGCAGAGGAATGGTTACCATCGCGTCTTCCTTCTCAATATCGGACTTGAAGTTCCCCACGCTCAGCGGCGACGACGCCGACCAGGCCGCTCGCGCCGGCGCCAAGCCTGGCGCCACCCAGCCCGGCCCCGATAGCCCCCTCGCCTCGGGCGATCCTTTTGACGACTTCGAAGACGACGATTTCGACGACGAATTTGACGACGACTTCGAAGAAACCTGGGACGACGAAGAAGAAGACGACGGCTTCGGCCCCGAGTATCAAGAAGATCCCGAAGAAGACGACGGCGACAAATTCTCCGACGACCCCGATTTCGATGACTAGCCGCGTTGCGGCGAAAGGTCGGGGGTCAGAGGGGAGAGGCCAGAGTTCAGAGTTGGGAGGTCGAAAGCGAGAGGGCTGCGCATCGGAGCGGGCGATGCGATTGGTCCCTTCTGCGGGTACGCCGTGTTGAGGTACGATTGAAGGTTTCGTCGACAGTCTCTGACGTCTGACCTCCGACCTCTGACCTCTCCGCCATGTTCTCCCCCGTTCCCGGTTCGCCTTCGTTTCCGCAGCTCGAAGAACAAACGCTTGCGTTCTGGAAAGAGCAGGGCATCTACGAAAAGTCGTTGGCGGCACGCGAGGGGGCCGAGCCGTTTGTCTTCTACGAGGGCCCGCCGACCGCCAACGGCATGCCTCACCCTGGCCATTGCCTGACCCGGGCGATCAAGGATGTCTTCCCTCGCTACAAGACGATGCGAGGTTACCGGTGCGAACGCAAAGCGGGCTGGGATACGCACGGCCTGCCGGTGGAAGTAGAAGTCTGTAAAGAGCTGGGCATTCACTCCAAGGAAGAGATCGAAGCCCACGGCATCGAGCCCTTCATTCAAAAGTGCCAGCAATCGGTCTGGCGGTACATGCAGCAGTGGGAACGCCTGACCGAGCGGCTTGGCTTTTGGGTCAACCTGGACGAGGCGTACGTCACCTATCACCAGAGCTACGTCGAAAGCGTTTGGTGGAGCCTCAAGCAACTGTTCGACCGCGGCCTGTTGTACCAAGGCCACAAGATCGTCTGGTGGTGGGCCCAAGGCGGCACCGCCCTATCAAGCGGCGAAGTCGGCCAAGGCTACCGCGAAGTGGCGGACCCAAGTGTGTACGTCAAGTTCCCGTTGCTAGACGACGACGGTAACGTCACCGATACGTCACTTCTTGTTTGGACAACGACGCCTTGGACGCTGCCGAGTAACCAGTTCGCAGCGGTGAACCCGGATATCGAGTACGCCGTTGTCGAGGTGCTTGAGGAAACCACAGAGGACACAGAGAGCGCAGAGAAAGCCGCGAACGGCGTTCGCGAGAAGCTGATTGTGGCAAAGGAACTGGTTGATACTCTTGCAGATAAATCGAAGGCGTCTTTTAAGGCACTTTCGACATGCCTTGGAAAAGAGCTTGTTGGCAAGCGATATAAACCGCCGTTCGATGGCTTCTTCATCAAACCAATGGACCATGTTGATTGGCCGGACGAAGGCGGTTTGGCTGAACTCAAGGGACCATTAGAGAACCATTTGCGAAAACGCAAAACAGTTGATGGAACCAAAGAATTTCTTGCCTGGAAAGTAGTCAGCGCTGATTTTGTGACCACTGATAGCGGTTCAGGAGTTGTCCATCAGGCACCTGCTTTCGGTGAAGTTGACTACGACGTGCTTGTAGCCGAGCGCGAGCGTTATCTAGATGACATAGGCCCCGAACTGATCAATTGCGTTGGTCCCGACGGCAAGTTCACGGACGAGGCGCCCGACTATGTTCGTGGCCGCTGGGTGAAGGATTGCGATAAGGACATCATCCGCGACCTGAAGCAACGCGGGTTGCTGTTCTATCAAGAGCAGTACCTGCACGACTATCCGTTTTGCTGGCGGGCGGAAGAGGATCCGCTGATTCAGTACCCGCGGGAGAGTTGGTTTATCAAGACCACCGCGTTCAAGGACGCGATGCTGGAGAATAACCAAACGATCAATTGGCTGCCCGAGCATATCAAGGGCGGCCGGATGGGGAAGTTTCTGGAGTCAAACGTCGACTGGGCCCTCAGTCGCGAGCGGTACTGGGGCACCCCGCTACCGATTTGGCAATGCAGCGAAACTGGCAAGCAAGAAGCAATCGGCGGCTACGAAGAGTTGCTCGCCAAGCCGGGCGTCGCGGGGACCGACGTTTGGCAAAAGGCGAAAGCCGACAACCCCGACCTGCCGGACGACCTCTGCGTTCACAAACCGTACATCGACGCCGTGACGTACGACTCGCCGTTTGCGGCCGGCGCCCGGATGCAGCGGGTCAGCGAAGTGATCGACTGCTGGTACGACTCCGGCGCGATGCCGTTTGCCCAGTGGGGGTACAAGGGAGGGCGGAAGGCGGAAGGCGGAGGGGGGAATAAAAGCGAGCCGGCGGGCGTCAGCCCCCGGAGTGACGCCGAGAAAAACTTCGCCAGCCAATTCCCGGCGGACTTCATCTCCGAAGCCCTCGACCAAACCCGCGGTTGGTTTTATTCACAACTCGCCATTTCGACGATGCTGTGGAGCGAGAGGGCAGAGGTCGGAAGTGAGAGGTCAGAATCAGAGTCCCTGGCCTCTGACCTCTCACCTCCTCACCCTTTCCGCAACTGCATCGTCCTCGGCCTGATGCTGGGCGAGGATGGGCAGAAGATGTCCAAGAGCAAGCGGAACTATCGCGAGCCGAACGAAATCTTCGACAAGTACGGCGCCGATGCACTGCGGTGGTACCTGTTCGCCAACCAGCCGCCATGGACGTCGATTCGCTACAGCGAACAAGCGATCAAAGACAGCATCCCCGAGTTCCTGCTGCGGCTGTGGAACTGCTACAGCTTCTTAGTGATCTACGCGAATATCGACTCATGGTCGCCGATAGCCAACAGCCAACAGCCAACAGCCAACAGCTCCACTCGCGACGAACTCGATCGCTGGATCCTTAGCGAACTCAACCGCACGATCGCCATCGTTACCGAGCGGATGGATGCTTACGACAACTATGGCGCCTGCGGAGCGATTACGGCGTTTGTTGACGGGCTATCGAACTGGTGGGTACGGCGGAGCCGCGATCGGTTTTGGTCGTCCGATAAGCAGTCGCCCGCGAAGCTCGATGCCTATGCCACGCTCTACGAATGCCTGGTGACCACGTCGAAGCTGATCGCCCCGTTCACGCCCTTCCTTGCCGAGACGTTTTGGCAGAATCTGTCGAGCGTCGTGGATGGCGAGCCCGAGAGTGTCCACCTGTGTGACTATCCCGAGGCGGACACCTCGCTGATTGACGAGGACCTGTCGGAACGGATGGCGACGGTGCGGCTGATTTCTTCGCTTGGCCGGCGAGCCCGCGAAGGGGCGTCGCTCAAGGTCCGCCAGCCACTTTCCAAAGTCGAAGTCATTCTTGCAGACACGGCGCATCAAGCTTGGCTAGAAGAACACGCTGGCGTGATTGCCGACGAGTTGAACGTCAAAGCGGTCGAGTATTCCGACGAGCCAGAGAAGTATGTCGATCATCAAGTGCTGCCCAACTTCAAACTGCTCGGCAAGAAGCTCGGCAAGCTGATGCCAAAGGTGAAGAAGGCGCTCGGCGAAGCGACCGGCAGTGAGCTGTTGGCCAACTTCCGCGACAATGGCGAGATCAACCTGACGATCGATGGCGAGGCGGTCGCTCTGACGCGCGAAGAGGTCGAGGTCCGCATCACTGCCAAAGAGGGCTACGCCGCCGCCAACGATCAAGGCGTGGTGGTGGTGCTCGCCACGGAGCTAACGCCCGAGCTGATCGCCGAAGGCTTGGCCCGCGACCTGGTGCGCGTGATCCAAGACCGCCGTAAAGAACTCGGCTGTGAGTTTACCGACCGCATCGAAGTGGGCATTGAAACGGAGTCGACAGATCTGGCGACCGCGATCGAGCAGCACCACGATTACCTGGCTGGCGAAACCTTAGCCGACACGCTTGCAATGAATTCCCAGAATGACGCCAAGCCAATCGACATCAAAGTCGGCGACGCCACCGCCAAGCTCTACATCTCGGTAAAGAACTAACTTACCACGAAGAGCACAAAGGAAACGATGGAATTGTCTCCTGTCTTCGTGCTTCCTAGTGTCCTTCGTGGTTGCCAATGGAAATCGCTTGTGAAGATAGCCGTACTTATCTCTGGCTCGGGCCGGACGCTGAAGAATCTGATCGAACGGGTTGCCGACGACGAACTGCCGGTTGAGATAGCGCTGGTGATTTCCTCGTCGGCCAAAGCCGGTGGGCTGGAGCATGCCGAGGCGGCGGGAATTGCGACTTCGGTCGTCAATCGCGCGGACTATGCCAGCGATGAACTCTTTGGCGCCGCCATCTTCTCGCGGTGCCGTACCGCCGGCATTGAACTGGTGGTGATGGCGGGCTTCTTGAAATTCACTCCCGTGCCGGAGGATTTTGCTGGCCGGGTGGTGAATATCCACCCGTCGCTTATTCCTGCGTTTTGCGGCCAGGGCATGTACGGCGAGCGGGTCCACCAAGCGGTGCTTGACTACGGCGCCAAGATCACCGGCGTGACGATTCATTTCGTCGACAATGAGTACGACCACGGCCCAATCATCTGGCAGCAGCCGGTCCCGGTCTTTGACGACGACGACGCGGCGTCCCTTGCCGAGCGAGTCTTTGCGTACGAACTCGACTGCTACCCGAGCGTGCTCAAGATGATCGCCAAAGGGCAAGTCTCGCTCGACGGACGCAAAGTCCGCATCATCAAGCGCAAAGAGACCGGCCGGTCGAAGGCCGCTGACGCCGCGACAGAATAAATCGCGGATAGATTTCCGTAGGAGCCGTCTCCGATGGCGAATGTGGTGTTTGTGTGGGAGCCGTCTCTGACGGCGAATGCCAAGAGCACGATGATAGGTAGCCGCAAAAATTTCGCCGTCAGAGACGGCTCCCACAGTTTCTTTGCGTGTAAATCCGCGTGATCCGTGGTCAGCGATTCTTCTTACGACTTCTGCAAAGCGTCGCGGATTTCGCGTAGCAGCTGAATATCTTCGGGCGTTTTGGCGGGCGCCTCTTTCTCTTCCTTCTTAAGCGTGTTCATCGCTTTGACGACCAAGAAAAGCGCGACCGCAACAATCAAGAAGTTGATGATCGCTTGGGCGGTCACTCCCCAACTGATGGTCGCCGGGTCTTGGCCTTCAACGACGGCCGGCAGCTTGGCGCTCAGGCCACTGACGTCGGTATTGCCCGTGATATAGGCGACGACTGGCGTAAAGATGTCGGCCACGATTGACTTGACGATGCCGCTAAACGCCGTGCCAATGACAATACCAACCGCCATGTCGACCACGTTGCCACGCATAGCGAAGTCTTTGAATTCTTTCAGCATGCCCATCGCAGAAGTCCTCCCAAGATAAGGGACGCGTAGAACGAGCGGTCGACGCGGCGGTCCCTTCACACAGCGTGACGCGCGAGCATGATACCCGCCACGTGCCTAGTAGCCTACGGCAGCCGGCTATTGCCGCGAGCGAAGGCAATCAAGCACGGCTTGCATATCGGCAGGCACGGGCGCCTCGAACTGGAGTGACTCACCGGTCGCCGGGTGGGCGATCACTAGTCGGTGGGCGTGCAGTGCTTGGCGGGCGAGAAGTGGCTCGCCGGTCGCCGCGGCGCCGCTCAGTTCGGCCGCAGTGATTTGGCTTCGGCCGCCGTAGAGTTTGTCGCACAAAATGGGATGGCCAGCGTGGGCCATGTGGACG
>JBCDCL010000187.1:0-6245 GCA_039182175.1 Planctomycetota bacterium | reverse complement strand
CTGTCCGAGGCTCGGTAGGGAGCACCGTTGGCGCCGCAGGGCAAACTGGCCTAGTGACTCAGTTTACGTTCCAGCCGGTGCCCGAACCGGCATCGGCATTGTTGCTATTGACGATTTCGCTCGCAGCGATGACGCGTCGGCGATAAGCAACGGGATGCTTCGACAAACCAGCGATTAGGGTTGCCCTATAAGTACGCGTAAGGGGGCGCCAACACGAGTCGTCGCGTTCAACTTCCGCTGGAAGGTTCGCCACCATTGGTAATTGGCAAGGAACCGGCCTATTTGCCCGACTTATTGCGGGGGTAGGAGCACGGGCAACTGGCTGGCTAGAAGTCGATGTCGGGGCGTAGCTCGACGCCGTACTTTGGCGACGTGGCGATGAGGCGAGCCTTCTCGGCTGCGTCGACTGGCGGGGCCGGTTGGCCGGGCAGGGCGGGCTTGCCGGCTTCAGCGATGAAACGGTCAAAGCCCGCCGGCGTGACTATAGCCAGCATTTCGGCTGGGCAGTCGGTTCGATTTTTGAAGCAGTGGGGAATGTTCTCTGGCAAGACGGCGACGTCGTCGGGATGCCCGGTGGCGATAGCGCCGTCGGCGTAGAGTTCGACTTCGCCTTTCAACACGACGAACGCGTCAAAGTCGCGAGTGTGCACGTGCGGCGCCGGACCGCCGCCGGGGGGAATGTCGAAGTGGACCACGGCTAACTGGTCTTCGGTCTGATCCCCGGGCAAGAGCACCGTGTAGGTATCGCCTGCCAACCAGTACGCGGCGCCTTCGCCCGATTGACAGACAACCACGTCCGATTCCGTAACGGCTTCGAAACCGGGCGGCCGATAGCTGCCGTCGAAGGCATCCATGATCTCGACGCCGTAGTCTGCGAAGACGTTTTTAATCGTGCCCGGGTCGGCCCCCGAAGCTTCGACAAACGCTCCTTCCAGGGCGCCACCTGCAAGCAGAGTGAGCACCTTTGCCGAAGTCTCCGAAACGACACGCAACTGGTGAGGCAGACCGGCAGGAAGGTAGACGAGGTCCCCGGTTGCCAGCCTCGCCGACTCGGCGCCGAAGGAGACCTCGACCTCCCCATCGATGACGTAAAAGCACTCCACCTCACGCGTATGCACGTGCGGCGGGTTGCCCGACCCGGCAGCGAGCGACGATAGCTGCGCCGAAAGCCGCCCTCCCGTATCGGCCGACCGGATTGGCAAGCGGATCGTAGTGCCCAGCCAGTCGATCGTCTTGGAATCGGCGGGCGTGTCGAGACGGATACCCATATTGCCGCTCACATCTTCGAAGCGATTGACTTCGCCTTTTCCGTGACTTCAGCAGCCGTGTCGGCGACGTCGTCGGGCGCGCCGAGCGTCGGCTCGAAGACGATCGGATGAATGTCGGTGAAACCAAGAAAGCCGAGCAACTGTTCGACGTACGGCTTTTGGTGGTCCATTCCCGAGCCTTCGCCACCGTACTCGCCACCGCGGGCATAAACGACAACCACCGGCTTGCCCGTTACCAGACCGCTGTATCCGCTCTCCGGATCGAACGAAAACGTCTGCCCCGGTTGGGCGATTACATCAATGTAGTGCTTCAGCTTATAGGGGATGCCAAAGTTCCACATAGGAACACTGATCAGATACTTGTCCGCAGACTTGAACTCGTCACAGGCGTCGACAACTTCTTGCCATGCCTTCTGCTGGTCGGCGTCGTGATCTTTGCCGTGGAGCACTTGGTACTTAGCGTCAATGGTATAGCCGTCGAACTCCGGAAGCTTCTTCTCCCACAAATCGAGCGTCACTACGTCATCGTCGGGATTAGCTTCCTTGTAGGCGTCGATGAACGCCTGAGAGACTTCGATCGACTTGGAACGCTTCTTACGGGGAGACGATTCGATGTAGAGCAGCTTGCTCATGGGATTGCCTTTCTTTGCTCTTGTTCAGAGGTTATCGAGTTCAGAGGTTTTCAAGCATGGTTACGAATTGACTGGTTGACCGTAAAAGCTGACTTCGCGAATCACCATCACGAGCCAGCGTGCAACTGCCATGCGTGCTGAACATGGTTACGCTTGTCCCTGCGCTTTGGCAGTTATGCTGCTCGCGTTATTCAGCGAGCGTCGTTAAGTCCCAGACGCGGACCGTGCCGTCGCGGCCGCTGGTCGCTACGCGATGCCGCTCGGAATCGACGCTGATGTCGTGCACCGCCGACATGTGGCCGCCGAGTATTTCGAGCGTTGTTCCCGACGCGATGTCCCAAATGCGGCTGGTGCCGTCTTGTCCGCTGGCAAGCAAAGTTTGGCCGTCGGCACAGAAGGCGACCGCCCAAGCATCGCTTTCGTACCCGGTGAAGGTGGTCACTTGCTGGCCGGTGTCGGTATCCCACAGGCGGACATCGCCCGACCAACCAGCCGTCGCCAGCCGATTGTCGGTTGGCGAGAAGCGGACGCCATAAATGGGCCCCTTATGGCCGGGCAGGGACTGACGTTCTCGCAAGGTTGACGCATCCCAGACGCGGACGACGGCGTCGCTGCCAACGGTTGCAATCGAAGCCCCGTCGTGCGACCAAGCCACGCCGTAAATCGTGCCAGGCTGCGTGTTCTCGGCGATCGGGTCGGTCTGTTCGATGTCGTAAACGTAGATCTCTCCAACGCGAACGCCGACCACCATCCTGGTTCCATCGGGTGAGAACGCCGTTTCACGCACGCCGCTGGCGAACTGCCACTCGCGAATCAGCCGAAAATCGTTCGCGTCCCACAGCTTGACCACGCCATCGTCGCCGCTGGTTGCGACCAAGTCTTGGGTCGGGTGGTAGGCAATGTTCCAGATCAAGCCGCGATGCGCGTTGAAGCTGCGAACGACTTCTGCCTTGTCGATGTCCCAGACGCGGACCGATCCGTTTTCAACAGCCGCCGCCAGCTTGTTACCGTCCGGCGCGAAGCCGACCGACCAAACGGCGCCAGGATTGTCGGGTAGAACAACCACGGGATAGTCGGCCTCTGTGGCCGCGTCCGTCGCGGGGTCGTTCGTCATGCCGTTTTGCCAGACAAACAACGTGCCCCCCAAGCAGAGCGCCGCGACAATTGCCGCCGCCCAAACGGAGTTGACAAAGCGACTGCCCATACTCCGATGCGAGCCGCTTAAACGCTTGACGGTCGAAGAAGCCACGGCTGGCACCTGCAATGGCGAGATGGGGCCGTACTCGGTCACGATTTGCGCGAGCGCTTCGGTCACGCCCGCCGCCGAATCGGGGCGCTTCTTGGGATCTTTGCGGAGCAGGGCAGTGATCAGATCCGATAGGGGCCGGCTTACTTCTGGGTTGACCGTGTGAGGCGGCGCCGGGTTTTCGTCGATCACCTTCTTCATGACGCCGATCGCCGTCGGCGCCTCGAAGGGCGATCGCCCCGTCGCCATCTGATAGAGGACGGCGCCCAGCGAGAACAAATCGGACCGCTCGTCAGGTTCTTCACCCCGGGTCTGCTCGGGCGACATATAAATCGGCGTGCCGCTGACCATGCCGGTTTGGGTCAGCTTTACTTCGTCATTCGCACGAGCAAGGCCGAAGTCGGTCAGCTTGGCACGGCCTGTTTCGCCATCGATGAGCACGTTGGCCGGCTTGATGTCGCGGTGAACCATCCCTTGTGCGTGGGCAGCCGAAAGCCCCGCCGAGATTTGCATGCCGAGTCGGGCGACTTCGCAACTTGGTAGCGGCTTGCCATCGACCAGCAGCGTGTCGAGCGTGTGGCCCTCGATCAGTTGCATCACGAGGAATGCAGCCTTACCCTCATCCGCCTTTGCCACGTGGTGCATCGCCACGACGTGCTCGTGGGAGATCGCCGCCGCCGCCCGCCCTTCGCGACAGAATCGCTGCCTGGCCAGATCGTTTTGCTGCAGTTCGGGCTTGAGTACTTTGATCGCGACGCGTCGCTGCAGGTGAGTATCAAAGCCCTCCAGCACAATGCCCATCCCGCCACGGCCGATCACCCTGGCGATTTCAAAATTGCCAAGCCGGCCCAGGTAGGCGGGGTCGTTGGGCGGGTCGAGAAAGGGCAAGTCTTCGGTCGTCGGCGTGTCGGCGCCAGCCGCGTAGTAATTTGCCGTATCGCCACCCGACGCAGAAAAGTGCGGGGGCGGCGTTTGCTCAAGCTGCTGGATCGCCGGCCAGTAGGCAGACTGGGCAGGCGGCCGAACGTCTGCCGCCGCCGCGACTAAGTCGACAACTGGCACATCGGCCGTGGCGAGACTTTCCAGCGCGTTTTGACACGCCTCGCAAAGACCGACATGCTCGGTCCACTTCTGCTGCTCCGCTTCGGGCAAGTCGCCTTGGACGAGCGCGCCGAGCGTCGAGGTTGTAGGACAAGATTCGGTCTGGTTCATGGCGACTCTTCCTCGGCTTGTAGACGCTCGATCTCTTCTCTCAGCCGAGCGATGACCCGGCTTTTGGCGACGTATACCGCACCGCGTGACATGCCGATTTCCTTGGCGACCTCTTCGGCAGAGGCTCCGTCGACTGTGGTCCTATGAAACGCTTGCCACGTCGAGACATCAACGGCTGCTTCGACGATCGCAAATGCCTTGGCGGCTAGCAGGCGTTGGTACTCCAACTCCCAGGAGCGTTCTAGTTCGCTCTCTTCGCCGCTCGGCGCATGCTTGAGCAACTCGTGCTGAGCCGTGTCGTTGGCGGTCGGCCCTCGCCTAACTTTCTGCTGGAAATGCGTGCTGAGCTTGTTTCGCGTGATCTTAAAGAGCCATCCGCGGAAACCACCGTCGCGACCATCGTGCTCGAATCGACCAATGGCCCCCCCGACACTACGCAGCACGTCCTGCACAAGATCGGCCGTATCGGCATCTTGCAGCCCTCGCGAGCGGACGAATCGGTAGAGCATTGGACCGTAATCCGAAACGAAATCGCTCCACGCCGCCGCGTCGGCGGGGTCGCGAAGCCGCAACAGCAAGGTCTGGCGAGTCTGTGGCGAATCTGGCACGTCGGCTACGGAAGTCCTTCTTAGTGTCGGCTGCGGTCGGCATTACGGGCCTCGCGGACGCTGTTGGGCTGTGGACCTCATTGTAGCGAACGGCCAGAAGTTACGGGACGTGACTCGGGTGCGCCTCTCTTGTCGGAGAGGAATACCACGGAGCGAGCACGATCTTTCACGGCGGCAAATACTTTTTGGAAATTTGTGGTCGCCGTGTAAGCGCTGCGGTTGGGCCGAGTATTCCCCGTCGAGCACGCTGACTGGCGTGCGGGACAACGCAAACCAACCGCGGATTAAAACGATGCGAAATACACGACGACTGCTGATCTTGGCTGCCTCGGCACTACTTATTACTGCCGCCCCGGCAGCCGCGCAAGCCCCGGTGCGAACCGCAACGGTCCGCGTCGAGGCCGTGCAACAACGCCAGGCAGTGACCGGATCGCTGCGAGCGGTCGCCCGCGGCGATGTGGCCGCCCTCGAAGAAGGACGCCTTACCGAGCTAACCGTTCGTGAGGGACAACCAGTTGCCGCCGGCCAAGTGATTGCCCGCGTCGACGCCCGCCGCCTACAGGCGGCCAAGCGTGAGGCGCAAGCGTCACGACGCGTTGCGCTGGCTGGCGTCAAGCGAGCCAAAGCGACCGCGTTCCGCACACGGGCCGATCTCGAAAGAGCACGCCCGCTGCTTAGCTCTGGCGCCATAACGGACCAAGAGTTCGACACGCTTCAAGCCGATTACCGAATCGCCCTGGCAGAGATCGAATCGACGCAGCAGTCGGTATCGCAGATCGAAGAGTCGATTCGCTTGATCGACGTTCGCCTGGACGACACCACGATTGAAGCCCCCTACGACGCAACGGTGGTTGCTCGCCACGTCGAGCCGGGCGACTGGGTACGCCCCGGCGATGCGTTGCTGACGCTCGTTTCGACCGGGCCGATCGAAGCCTGGCTCGAAGTACCCGAACGCTTTGCCGAGGCGGTGGACCGCTTTGGCGATTCGGCCGTCGTCCGCACCCACGCCGCCGGACTGTCTGGCAAGGTGCTTGCAACGCGGCGAGTTGCCGACGTCAACCGCCGCGTGCGAACGATGAACCTGGTCGTCACGCTCGACAATCCAACGGGACTACTGACCCCGGGTATGTCGGTCGATGCTTGGCTTGCTGTCGGTGAAAACGCCGAGCAGCTAACGGTTCCCAAAGACGCCATCGTCCGCCGGAACGGCCGGCCTTATGTCTTTGCGATCGCCGAAGGAACGAGCGAAACCACGGCCGAGCAGACTGCCGTGCAGGTG
>JBCDCL010000186.1:0-6259 GCA_039182175.1 Planctomycetota bacterium | reverse complement strand
GTCGTACGAAGCCTCGCCGATGACGCTCGACACGCCAGCTGCTAGTGCTTCAGGCCTGCTATCGGACAGCACAACGGAGACGCCGCGTTTCACGTTGGCCGCAGCAATGCCCTGCCCCATCGTGCCGGCGCCGATGACGCTCACGCTGGTCGGGACCGTGGGCTGGGGATCGGGCAACGATTCTTTCTTCGCCCGATCGGTTAGGAAGAAGACGTTCAGCAATGCCCGATTGACCGGCGATCCGAACAGGGGTGCAAACGCTTCCGACTCGCGTTGACTGGCGGCTTGCAAATCGAGCTGCGATGCTTCGAGCATCAATTCCAATGCGGCCATCGGCGCTGGGTAGTTGCCGGCCGTCTTTTGCTGAATCACTGCGCTGGCGGTGGCGCCAAGAAATGCCAGCTCGGTCTCGCTCATCTCGATCGGTTGCGACCACCGCTTGCGATCTTCCAAGTACTGGCCCGACGTCTGCTCAGCATTAATCATCCGCACTGCCGCGTGCAATAAGCCGGTCGCCGCCGGTGGTAAGTGCGAAGCACCAGCGAAACCTGCCGGCGTCTCTGCTTTGTCTTCTTCTCCACGGCCAGACGTCACCACATCGTCGGCGAACCCTAGCTTGTATGCCTCGGCCGCGTCGACATTTTCTCCGCCAGTGACAAGCTCCACGGCATTGGCAAGGCCAATCATGCGTGGCGTCCGCGCGGTGCCGCCCCAGCCGGGGAAGAGTCCGAGCTTCACTTCGGGGAAACCAAACTGCGTTTTGCGACTGTCGGTCATGATGCGGCGGTCGCACCAGACGGCGAGTTCGGCGCCGCCGCCGACGCAGATGCCATCGATGGCGGCGATGGTGACGCATGGCAATGCCGCAAGGCGGGCGAAGACCTCTTGGCCGCGGCGACTCACGGCGATCACCTCTTCCTTTGGCTGATCGACGCTGGCGGCAAACTCCGTCAAATCGGCGCCGGCGATGAACATGCCCGGCTTAGCGGAGACAATCACCACCCCCGCCAACTCCTGACCGGCGAGTGCGTCGAGGTGGGCTTCGATCTCGCTGACGGTCTGTGACGAAAGCAGATTGGCGGAGCTTGTTGGGTGATCGAGCGTCAGCAAGCCAAACTCGCCGGTGAGGCCCTCTATCGTCACCAGGTCGAGCCGTGTCGTAGGCGTCTTCGCCATCGCGAGGGATCTCCTACCCGTAGAAAAGCTGATTGCCGGTCGATTCATCCGTAGAAAAGTAGCCGCTGCCCTACTGTTTTACCTTACGCCACGCGACCGACGCGGGCCAGTCGGCGATTGCGTTGACATCGGCCGCCCCGTCCGGCATGTTGGCCGCATGACCCGTGCGACCGATCACGAACCGAACGCGGCAGAACCTTCAGGAAAGCCGTCTGGCTGGGCGAGCGTCGGCGTGCTGGCGGTTGTCCTGTCGGCCATCCTGCTCAGCCAAACGGTGCTGCGACGCGATCCCCCCGCACAGCCGGAGGCGAATACGCCTGCTCCGCCACAAGCTGGCGATCCAGTAGTGACCGTGGTTATCGACCCCGTCGACACGCCGGCGACGGAACTCGATTTGACCTTTACGCCAGAAATGACGGTGCTCGACGCACTCGAGTCCGCGTCGCAGTCTGCCGAGATGACAATCGAGCGAACGGGCGAAGGCCCCAATGCGTTCGTTCACGCGATCGGCGACGCCGGCAACGAGGGCGCCGAGGGGCGAAATTGGCAGTACTACATCAATGGCGAGCGAGGTGAGGTTGGCGCCGGCGTTCACACGCTCGCCGAGGGCGACCGTCTCTTGTGGAAGTTCGCCCCTCAGGAGTAGACTCGTCCCTACCAGCCAGGCGGACGCCGCCTAGGCTTCACTAGCCTGCCGAGCGGGCAGACCTGCAAATCCTGTTGGAGTGATCCCCGTGTCGGACACGCATCGCAAACCATCGTTGCCCATTTCGATCGCTATGTTCGTCCTGCTGGTCGCCATCGGCGCCGTGGGCCGCTGGGGGCAGCCGGTTTGGAACTTTACTCCCATGGCAGCCGTCGGGCTCTTTGCGGGCGCCTACTACGGTCGGCGGGACATTGCTTTGTTCGTTCCGCTCGCGGCCATGCTGCTGAGCAACCTCTGGCTGCCGAGCTATCGCAACTTCGCCGTCATGGTGAGCGTTTACGTGATGATGATCGCACCGGCGATGATCGGCCCCTGGCTGCAACGTTCTCGCGTGAAGAAGACTTCGGCATGGATTGGCCGCCTGGCTGTCGGAGCGGTGGCGCCGTCTGCTGCGTTCTACCTAGTGACGAACTTCGCCGAGTGGTTCTTCACGGCCAACTACGCACGCACCGCCGCTGGGCTGATGGAATGCTACGCTTACGCCCTGCCCTTCTACCGGCAGATGTTGGCCGGGGACATCTTCTACGTCGCCGTGCTATTTGGGGCGATGGCGCTCGTCGGAGTTGCTTCGCCTGCGGTGCAGCCAAACATGGCGCCTGTGCGGGCCCGCTAATCGTCAACCAAACCTAGGCGAGTTGCCGGTTAGAAAAGATCGGCTGCTTCGTCGGGCAGATCCGTTTCGTCGCCAGAGTCCGCTTCTTCAGCAGCGGCGGCAGGCGGAGTGTTTTGCAGCGACGTTGCCATGCTTTTCACAGCAGCAGCGACGTCGAGATCAATCGTGTCGTTGCTTGTAGCGACTTCCAGCACCTTGCTGATCGCGGAAACTGCCGTTTCCACTGCCGGCGCCGAATCACCAGCGGTCGCCAAGGAAGCCTGCAAGCCGCGACGGAGCGGCTCCAGCCTGCCGGCAAGTCCTTCTCGTAGGTAAACGACGCGAGACTCTACCGGGTCAAGCATATAGCGCTGCGACTTATTGAATTGCATCGCACTGCGTGTTCCGCGGCTGCTAATTTGCAGCTCCTCAAACTCGTTGGCCTCTTCGGCTTCGTCTTTGGCGACTTCGCTAGCGAGCTCTAGCAGGGTCTTCGCGGCAGAACCATCGGGCGGAAGTTTGAGTCCTTCAAGTGTGCCGGCTACGGTGCAGCGGGCGTTGAGCGTCATCGAATCGTCGCCAATCAGCTTGACGATCAGCGGCGCCGGGGCGCCGGTGTCGAGCTGTTTCGCAGCGACTGCAATCGCTGCCGCCGCACGCGAGCGAAGCCAGTCTTGCGTCAGTTTACCGCCGGTGCCAGCGACTGCCTCTTTCGTGGTCGCTTCCGCTAGGGCTGCCAGCGTCAGTTTCTGTTGCTCTTCCGGCAATCGGTCAATCACGGCAGCGTGCTGCGAGAGCCCAACCAGCGCCCCCGCCTGCATGTAGCCTGGCAGTCTTCCTTTGGAAGCAAAACCAGAGATGCGGCACAAGAAGGTGCTGGCCGCGGGCAGTGGCGTCGTGCCGTCTGTGGTGAGGCTTCCCAAAATCAACACGGCGTTGTACTTCACCGCGCGATGGTAACGACCGCGAATCACACGGTTGGCGAAGGCGTAGGCTTTTTCAGTCAGCTTTTTGCGAACCTCGGGCGCCGCGGGATCGATGTATTGGCGAAACAGGTCGTAACGCAACTTGCCAAGCTCGCCAAGCGCATCGGGCGAGGTCTGCGTCATCGTCGGGAAGTAGTACTTGTCGAAGTAGTCCTCAAACTGCTGCTCTTCCGCCGGGTTGCCCGATGGGCGTTTGACCCAATTCTTCACGACCGTGCCCGACCGCCGCAGTGCTGGCGAGTTATCGACTTCGTCAACTTGCGGTCCACGCTGCGCCTCGGCCATCGGAGCGAAACCAGTGACGACCACCGAGGCGATAAGCAGCAAACAGACGGGCGATAGCAGCAATCGATTGGGTGTGCGAGCCATAGTGGTTCCGAAGTGATCGTCTCTGCGAAAGGGCAGCGACGCAGGCGGGGGTAGGTAGCGTGTGTTCGAGCAGCCGCGGCAGCAGACCGCGGGACTGAGGAGGGTTCGCAAAGTGGCTGGCGAATTATGCCCTCGGCCTTCGCCAGTGGGTCGCGGGCGACACCGCGGGCGGCGACGTAAACCGCTTAGCGCAGGGTGTTTGCGGCATCGCTCGCCACTTCCACAGTAGCAACCGGCAGGCGAAAATGTCAAGTTTCCGGCTCTCCCGACGTCATCGGAACCCGCGTATGCCGCACTTCTACTACAGCCCTGACTTTCTCCAGCACGAAACGGGCAGCCACCCTGAGAATGCCGGGCGATTGCGTGCGGTGGTCGAGCACTTGGAAACGACCGGACTCGCTGCCAAATGCACCACTGGCGAATTTGCCCCCGCCGGCGAGGCGACGATCGGCCGCGTCCACGAGGCGGACCATCTAGAAGGCCTCGATGCCTTGGCCGCCCGAGGTGGCGGACGGGCCGACGCCGATACGGTGGTCTGCCCGCGAAGTGTCGATATCGCCCGCCTCGCTGCGGGCGCCGTTTGCACAGCGACTCGTAAAGTAGTGGCGGGCGAGGCACGCCGGGCGTTTTGTGCCGTGCGGCCACCGGGCCATCACGCCCTTGCCGATCGGGCGATGGGCTTCTGCTTGATCAACCATATCGCCGTCGCTGCTCGGATGGCGACCGACGAATTGAATCTCGATCGCGTGCTAATCGTCGATTGGGATGTCCATCACGGCAATGGCACGCAGGATCTGTTCTATGATGACCCGCGTGTCGGATTCTTCTCGGCCCATCGCTGGCCGTTCTATCCAGGCACGGGCGCCGCCGATGAAACCGGCACGGGCGATGGCCTTGGCGCCACGCACAATCTGCCGGTGAAGATGGGCACGTCGCGCGATCGTTACCTAGCGTGGCTAGCCCGCGACCTGCAGACATTCGCCGACCGAATTAAACCGCAACTCGTGCTGATCAGTGCGGGGTTCGATAGCCATCGCCTCGACCCGATTGGTTCGCTCGGCTTAGAGACCGAAGACTTCGCCGACTTGACTCGCGTGGTGCTCGACATCGCCGCCACCCACGCCGACGGCCGCGTGATAAGCGTCCTCGAAGGGGGCTACAACCCAGCGGTGCTCGCCGACTGCGTGGCGACGCACCTAGAAGAGCTAATCGATCGCGACGAGGAAGAAGCTGGAGAAAGCTGTTAGCTGTTGGCTGTTGGCTCACGCCGTCAGCAGTTGAAGTAATGCCTATTTGCTAATAGCTAATAGCTAACAGCCATTAGCTACTCCTCACTCATCGCCGAAGACGCGGGTGCTTTCTTCTTTGCGGACAGGTTGGCTGAGGTCGTCGGAGCTTACTTCGACCGTCAGTCGTTGGTCGCCCGATGCACTCGCCTTAACGCGAATGCGGAATAGCGACTCCGCCTGCGGGGCCAGCCGATCGAGCGGAGCAAACACCACGGCGCCACCCTGCACGGTGTGCGACGTGTCGCCACTGGCGGCGACCGGCTGCAAACCAGCGGGCGTGATTAGGCGGACGGCAACGTTCGTGGCCGCCTTGGTGCCTTGGTTGGTGACGCGTACCTCGTAGACCGTTTCACCGCCGACTTCGATTGGATCTTCGACATCCAGCACTTCGAAGTTCAGCGCGGCAATGCCTTCGATCTTCACCGCCATCGCGGTTTCGTCCTTGAGGCCCTCGCTCGCTTGACCTTCGACTTGGATCGTCAGATCACCCGAGGTAACGGGGAGCGTAGTCAGTTCCACTTCGCCCTGCTCACCCTCAGGCAACTCCGCCAGTGACCAATAGACGCTGTGCGTCGCGGCGTCGTATTCGCCCATGTTATTGGCTTTGACAAACCGCATACCCTGCGGCAGTCGCGTGACGAGGCGGACATCTTTCGCCGCGGCAGTGCCGGGGTTTTCGATACTCACCGTGTAGGTGGCAGGACGTTCCAAGTAGCGGCGTCGGGGGCCGGCAACGTCGACCGCCAGCTCGGGCGCTACGACGTCGAACTCCACTTGCTGACGCACTTCGATGTTGCCCTCGGCACGGGCAGTCAGTTCGTTCACCACGTGGCCGGCCCGCTCTGCCTTGAGTACCAACTCCATGGTCCGCGTTTCGCCTGCTCGCAGCGTACCGACTTCAAACTCGAGCGCGGCGCCCGCTTCGTGCCGTAGATTCTCGGGGACGTTCTCGGTCAGCATCACGCCCGTGGCGTCACCGCTACCCGGGTTGTGCAACTCAATCGTGACGCGTTGCTCCTGGCCGACTTGGACGCGATTGGGAGCCGTCATGCGGATCGCCAACTTGGGCCGCGTGCAACGAGTCTTTGCCGAAGCTTGGGCGGCGAAGCTCACCATGGCGACGCTACCGATCTCTCCCTCT
>JBCDCL010000185.1:0-6269 GCA_039182175.1 Planctomycetota bacterium | reverse complement strand
GGCGAGCCGGGCGGGATCGAACCGAGCCCGTGCGACTTCCCCTGCCTACTGCCGGGGCCGACCGAATGCTACGAAACACTCGACGCCACAACTTGCCAGTGCAACGCAGCAACGAACACATCGATCGCCAACGCCGTTGCACTAGAACGCCACTGGGCGAATGTCTTGATTAGCTGCGAGGAAGGTTTGGTCGAGGAGGCCCTTTGCTTGACGCGGTCGCTATTGGCACTGCAAGCGGCCGATCTGCGTAATGCGTCAGCCGCGACGGCGTTGACATCGTTCTACCTGTTGGCAGGTGTCGAAGCGCAACAAGACTATCTCGACCGCGGGATAAGCGAACTCGAAACGGCCATTCGTCGACTCGACAGTCTGAAAGAAGAGGGCCTGCCAACGCCCGATCAAATTGACCGAAGCGTCCTGGCGACACAACTGGTCGAACTACGCGACAAGAACCTGCAGTTGTGCTTGCTGCGGATTCAACTCAACGGACAGCTTAAGCGGCAGCTTGGCTGCCCGCTGGACGAGCGGCGATTCTTCTGGCCACGGGTCGAGTGGGCGCCCAACCTGGCGCCGATCGACATCGAGTCCGCCGTCGCCGAGGGCCTAAGCAGCCGCGTCGACTTGCGGAGCCTGCAGCTGGTCCGCTGTAAATTGAGCAAAGCGACGGTTCCCGTCGCGCGTCTGGTGCTGCAAGTCGCCGACGGCACGCTCGGCGCCGTCACGCCAACGCCGGGTTTGATCCATCACTTGCGGTGCGCCGACTGCAAGAAGCACGAGATCGACGTTCGCTGCCGGCAGTTGCTGCTGCTCGAAGAGGACGCAACGCAACTAGCAATCGCGAAAGTCAAAAACGGCGCCTACAAAGTGATGACCCAGCAAGACCGCGTCCGGCTTGCCAAACAAGCAGTCGACGAAAGACGGGCAGAGCTAAATCGCTTGGAGAAGATTCGCGAGGTAGAAGATATCTCGATCTTCGAGATCAGCGCTGCCCGCGGGCGATTGTTTGAAGCGGAGGCGACACTCGTCGAAAAGGTCATCGAGCTGAAGGTTGCCGAAGTAGCGCTGCGCGAGACGCAAGGCATGCTCGCTGTTGAGTGTGGCTACAGCGTGTCGATCTGTGGCGAACACTGTTGCACCGGCGAGTGCGGCTGCCGACCTTGCCGCACGTCATCGGCTTGCAGTGGATCGGCCTGTAGTAGGTCGGCCTGTAGTGGCTCAGCTTGCGGCTGTGGTGGGGCCAGCCAGCCGGGCTGCGGGCTAAGCGTTTGCGGCGATGCCGTGTCGGACTGACGACCAAGGTTACCGCTGACGGTAAGCCATCGTTTGCCGCAATTCGTCGTCCAGCGATGGGCTCGCGGCCAGCACCGACTCGAAGACTTCCTTGTCGATGGTAAAGAATCGGCACGGCTCGGTGGCGACGACGCTGGCATTGCGGGTGGTTTTCTTGATCAGGGCCACTTCGCCAAAGTAGCGCCCGGGCCCCAGGTGGGCGACCGTCTCTCGCTTGCCGTCCCGTTCGACGATGACGTCGACCTCGCCCGTGTCGATCAAGTAGAACAAATCGCCCGGGTCACCCTGGCGTATAATTGTCTCGCCCGTGTCGGCCGTCTCGATGCCCATGCTTTCAGCGATCTGCAGCAGCGTGGCAGTCGTTAGGTCCTTGAATAGATCACGATCTTTAAGTTCGATCGCGGCGTTCTGCAGACCTTTGACTTTGCTCTCGGCTTCGCGAACGCCCGAGTCGGTGGTGATCCGCCCCTTGTCCATCGTGACGATGCGATCTGCTTTGCCGAGCAACTGTTTGTCGTGCGTGACGATGATAATCGCGCACGGATCGGTATCAGGCTCGCCCTTTTCGCCCGGGAGCGGCGTGCGAGGTGTCGCCGACAGCTCCTGAAAGAGTTCACCGACGGCGAGCTTTGCTTCATGGTCGAGCGCAGCGGTCGGCTCGTCGGCAAGGATAAGTCGCGGACTATGGACTAAGCCGCGGGCAATCGCTACACGCTGCTTTTGACCGCCCGAGAGCATCGACGGCTTCTTTTGCATTTGCTCTGCCAGGCCGAGCCGCGTTAGCAGGTAGCGGATCTGATTGTCGGCATGGCGGCGGCTCATCCCCGCAAGCTCGGCCGCCATCATCACGTTTTCGTAGGCGGTGAGCGAAGCAAACAGGTTGTGAGCCTGGAAGATGAAGCCCAGCTCCAGCCGCAGCTTGGTGATCATGCGATCGAAGCGACTCTCGGTGTTCACCTGTGGCATCCCCAGCGGCCCGGTGAGGATGTTCCACGGCCGGCCGAGCATTGCCCGCAGCGAATCAGCAATCGCGGCACTAGGCTGATTGCCAGGGTTGAGTTCACGACCGAGGACATTAACGCTGCCATCCATCACGGTGCGGATGGTGCCAATCAGCGTGAGTAGCGTCGTCTTGCCCGAGCCGGACATCCCACTGACGACCACAATTTCGCCTGCACGGACTTCCAGGTGGTTGTCCTTCAGAATGTGTTCGCGTGCCTGCCCTTCGCCAAAGAAGTGATTGACGCCCGCTACCTGCACCCGGGGCCGCCCAACGATACGCGGGGCGCCGTTGGCATCGGTAGCAGCAGGTGAGGCATCAGAAGACGGCATGGTTGTGGGTGGCTAGTGGCTAGTGGCGAGTGAGCGGTGACTGGTGACCGGCTTGCAGCTAACAGCTAATAGCTAACAGCTAATTGCTCTTCCTCAGAACAAATTCGCGGGGTCGGCGTTAAGGAGTTTTCTTACGGCGAGCAAACCGGATATGACGCACATGACAACGGTCGAGGCGAGCACCAGGCCGAGCACGCCGAGGGTCATGTCCATCTGCAGGCCGGTCTTTTCGCCTAGCCAAATATACAACGCCCAACTGACAAGGGCGCCGGGGACGAAGCCCATAATCGCCAGCCACAGGCCTTCGGTTACGATCAAGCGGGTGAAATAGTCGGCACCGTAGCCCATCGCCTTCAGCGTGGCAAACTCTGGCATGTGGTCGGAAATGTCGGAGAAGATCACTTGGTAGCAAATCACCACGCCGACGACAAAACCAATTACCTTGCCTGCCCAAAAGACAACGCCGATGGGGGTATTCTTTTTCCAAAAGCTCGTCTCGCGATCCTTAAGCTCGCGCCGGGTGTAGACTTCGACGCCATTGCCAACGCGTGCGGCGATACGCTTGCGTACTTCGCTGGGCTTCTGGCCGTCGGCGACTCGCACGACGCCGATATCGACGACGCTCAGCGGATCCTCAAATCGCTTCCGATACGGAAAATACTTGGCGAAGGTCGGGGTGCTCATCACCAGATTGCCGTCGTGCACAAAGTCGGCGCCGAGATCAAACGTGCCGACCAGCTGCACCCGCTTGCCGGCTAGTTCTGCCGGCGCCGCGGCAAGCGCTTCACGATCGTCCATCGGAAAAGCGAAGTTCGGTGTTTTGCTGCGGATGTCGATCAACGCCGTCATCGGCTCTCGTAGGCGATCAGCTTGGCGGGCGATCTCCGGGGAGCGAAACACCGAGTCGCCCGGTCGCACGCCAATCGACCGGATGCGGTACCCCTTGGACGAGGCGCCCGGCGAAAGGTTTTTCAGCACCGAAAGCGTCCACTCGGCGTAGACGGGACTCGCCTCGGCAACGCCTTCGCATGCCTGAGCCTGCTGCAGCAGCGCTAGCGGGAAGCGTTTCTCGGCGGCTAAGGCAAACCGCGCTCGGCTGGTGATAAAGATGTCCCCTTCCAATTTGCCAATCAGCCGGACTTGGCTTGTGAACAGAGCGTTCTCAAAACCAACCTGCACGAACATCAGCAGCACCGCAAACGCAATCCCCGCGCACGCCACCGCCAATCGACGCGGATCATGCGTCAGATTCTTCCAGGCGAGTCGGATGCGGCCAGACATTAGTAACGGTGAAGCTGGAAAGGCGAAGGGTGAAAAAACGTTGGCTAACGGCGGTGTTGGTTAGAAGAGGGATGCAGGGTCGGCGTTAAATAGTTTTCTTAATGCGGCGATGCCGGAGGCGAGGCACATTAGTACCGATAGTCCCAGTACCGAGACCATGATCGCTGGCGTCAGCACCATGGGAATGCCTGCCGATTGGCCAATTAGTTGGTAGAGCAGCCACGCGATGACCAGCGACGGTACGAACGAGACCAAGGCCAACAGCACCGACTGCTTCATTACCACGGCAGACAGATAGTCGTTGCTGTAGCCAATCGCTTTAAGCGTGGCGTACTCGCTCAGCATGTTGGCGATGTCGGTCGACAGCACTTGATAGACAATCGCGACGCCGACGAAGATCGATACCAAGACGCCAAGCTGAAAAATGGCGCCAAAGGGCGTCTCGACCATCCAGCGGTGTTCTTCATGAGCATTGACCTCGGCCCGGGTGAGCACATCGACATCGCTGCCATCGCCGAGGGCCTCCCGAAGATTCGCCGCCGCCGTGACGGGGTCGGTACCGGCGGAGAGTTTAATCAGTCCGAGATTCACTTCGCCCCGCGTCTCCAGTGGGCACGCATCGTAGAAGCCCTGGATGTTGGTCATGCTGGCCCCGTTGCAAACCATGCCCGAACCCAGCTCAAACAGCCCGACAATTTGTACGCGATTGGGACCCAGGGCGGTGCGGACACCGATATCGGCTTGGCTGAATTCGTCGCCTTTCTGCGGGCCGTACTCGGGCTTCGACTTGGAGTCGATCAGCACAAAGCGAGACGAGGTCAACTTCTGGGCGGCCGTTGCCAAGCCTGGCCGGTCCGCAGCGAAGGGCGGATCGGCCGGGTCGACGCCAATGACGATGATTCCGCGTCCCATGCCTGCCTCGGCTTGTTTGTTCGGGTCATCTTCGTCACGGCCCGCTTGAGAAGGCGTTTGCCACTCAGTCAAACTGATGTGAAGTGGTTTGGCTGAGTCGACGAAGGGCAACGCCCGCGTTTGCAGCAGCCGCTGCTGGGGAAACGACCGCGCCTCGGTCAAATGCAGATACGCCGGCGAGCGGAGCATCAAGTCGAAGTCGAGGGCGTCGTAGATTTGAGTCGCCGTGCGTTCGATGGCGCCTTTGAAGCCCATCTGCATAAAGATCAACATCGCCGCAAAGCCGACGCCCGCCATGCCGACCACGGTACGGACCCAGTTGTGCTTCAAGTTTCTCCAAGCCAGCGGCGTTGCCATCAGATTGTTGGCTCCTGGCAAGTCATGCCGCGGTGGGATGAGAAGCGAAGTTCTGCGACTTGGTCCTAAAGCTGAGTCCTACTGCTCGAACTCGACCTGCACCTGAAGACCGATCCACTGGCTCGCTTCGGCTGTCGCTTCGGCATTACGGGGATCGATCACGATCCGAACCGCCACCACTGAGCGGTCGACCGGCGCCAAGGGATTGCGTGCATCCAAGCCAGGGCTGGCGACGATTCGTGAGATCCGGTCCACGCGGCCGGTAATTCCCTCGGCGAATTCTTTGCGAAACGCATTGCTCGTGATGATTGCCTTTTGACCTTCGCGGATGTTTTTGGCGTCTGCCTCGTACACCTCAGCAACGCAGACAATTTCACTCAGGTCGCCAATCTGCAACACGGGCGTTTGCGTCACCGCCTCGCCGGGCCGCAAAAAGACTTTCAACACCGTGTAGGGCCCGGGGCGCAGGTCGCTTTCTCTTCGGAGTTTTATTTGCGACACATCCAACTTAGACGGATCTTGATCTGGCGTCAGCAAGATCGATTGCGACAAGGCGTTCTCCGCCAACCGGATTTCCTCATCGACTGCTTGAACGGGGTTCATCGCGGCGAGCTTATCACGGCTTCGTTCGGCAGCTTGCTTATTCGCCTGCGCTGCTTCTAAGGCCGACTCCGCAGCAGCTAGGCCTGAAGCGAAACTCTGGCTGGCGATCTCGTAATCTTTCTGTGCCTGATCAACACGGTTCGCTTGGCGACGCAGTTGCCGATCGGTAACCAATTCGGGGTCGGCCGCGGCAAGTTCTTCGAGTCGCTGGTAGTCCTCGCTAGCGATGTCGGCCGCTTCGCCAAGGTAAGAGAGCCGTTTGCCTTGCATGCGGATTTCAGACACCTTCGCCTCGGCTTGGGCAAGCGAAGCCAGGGCGCCCATCACCTGAGCTTCGGCAGCAGCCTTGTCGAGATCGTGCTTTTGCTCGGCCAGTTCTCGCTTGGTTCGCAGTGCCTGCAATTGGGCCAACCGCGTGTCGTAGCTAGTCATCAGGCCGAGGACGCCATTGGCGGGCGTCCGCTCATTCACGGCCACGTCGGGATCGAGCTGCT